>NZ_FUKJ01000358.1 GCF_900163745.1 Crenothrix polyspora | reverse complement strand
AATAAAATTTGTCGGCTTTGCTAAGTCGACTGGTATCAACCATTTTCGGACAGCCTCCTAGGTTTGTACTCCAAGTAAAAAACATTTCAATCATTAACTGTGGGCATTGATGTCAGGGTAAGAGGAATGGATAGCTTACCCCCACACTTTTAATCACACCCTTGGATAGACAAAACATCATAGAATAATGAGCTATCTAATCTGTCCGTGTTATTTTTAGCCCCGCTTGTAAGCAGTCACCAAGGCATTGACTTCCACGCGATGTGTTAATTGAATCTCGCTAAAACCGATACTGGCCAATTCATTTAAAGAAGCCGCTTCACGCATCACATGATTTTCTGATTCATCGTTAAAAAGATGAATGATCCAATGCTCCAACAAATCCAGGCGTTCATGCTTTACCAATACCTTAAAGTAACCGGCAATTTCCTTCTGTACCGTCAAAGTGTGCTGGCTTATGTCGTCCAGACCATAACGGTCACCATTGATAAATTGGCTGTCACATTTCAATACCCGAAAAACTTCACCAACCACCNNCACCAACCACCTGTTTTCGGTAACTCTGTTCAAAATTGTGCAGTGTATACGCCGATGCTAAAACATCAACACTGCCTGAAGGCAAGGCCTGCAATGCAGAAAGCGCATCGTTGCCAGAAAATTGCAAGCGTCCTTGCGCAACCCAGTCATGCAAATTCTGCCTGGCCTGATTTTGCATGGTGGGTTCGTTATCAACGCTCAGGATATTAATCATTTCACACGCCGACAGCATGGCCAGTGTGGTGATTCCCGTCCCACCGCCCAATTCCACAACCGATAACCTATCGGTATGCTGTCGCCCATAATCAGCAACAGCCTTGCCGACTAACTGGCTCATTTCTACCGAGTATGGGCAAATGAGCTTCAGCATGTCATAGTCTTGACCAATAACGCCAGAGAATAGGGCATCAAAAGGGTGGTTCGTTGTCATTATTACACCTTGATTGTTTGTTTAATCGTAACTACTCAGTGGATGTTACAACAAAGTCCACGAAAAACACAAAAGACACAAAAGACACAAAAGGTTTTCGGTAATACTTCTTTTTGCGACAAGATACCCACATTTTTCCGTGTTTTTTGCAATACAGAACGGAATGATAATTGCTTAAGTTTAAAATCATTAATAATCAATCTGTTATGAATAAATTGTAATTCTGTAATTTCTTATTAAACACTTATGCCGACACTTTACATTCATTGATTACCATAAAACAACGGGTTAAATCAGTACAAGCAAAAATCATTCCGTTCTGTATTGTGTTTTTTGTGCTTTCCGTGGACAAATAAGAACTTTTTACGCTATCTTTTGGACGGCTGAGTAGTTATGTTTAATCTGCTATAAACATAGCATCGCCATAACTAAAAAACCGGTACGATTGCTCAATAGCATGTTGATAGGCGTGCATAACCGGCTCATAACCTGCAAAAGCGGAAACCAGCATTAACAATGTCGATTCCGGTAAATGAAAATTAGTCAGCACGGCATCAACTGATTTGAAGCGGTAACCCGGCGTAATAAACAGATCGGTATCGCCAAAACCGGCTGTTAGCGTGCCTTGTCTACTCGCTGATTCCAACGCTCTCACGGCGGTTGTTCCAATGGCAACAACTCGACCGCCGCGTGCCCGTGTTTTAAAAACTGCATCCACAACTTCCTGGGATACCGCAAAATATTCCTTGTGCATAATATGTTCAGACAGGTTTTCTACCCGTACTGGCTGAAACGTGCCGCTGCCGACGTGCAAAGTCACAAAGGCTGTTTGTATGCCGTTATGCTTGATTTTAGCCAGCGTAGGCAAATCAAAATGCAGACCTGCGGTGGGTGCGGCAACAGCGCCAGTTTCTTTGGCAAAAACAGTTTGATAACGAATCAAATCAGCAGCGTCATCGGCGCGTTTAATGTAAGGTGGCAACGGTATATGGCCAATCTGCTCTAACAGTGCAGACAAAGGCGCACCGTAAAACTGTAATTCAAACAAATCATCGTGCCGAGCCAATACCTCACAGTAATAATCGGTATCCAGGTCAATTAATGTATTGAGCTTGGGTGATTTGCTGGCTCTTACATGAGCGATAGCCTTGTTATCATCAATAATGCGTTCAATCAATATTTCAACGCGGCCACCGGTCCGTTTTTTGCCAAATAACCTAGCTGGGATCACTTTAGTATTGTTAAAAACCAGTAAATCATTTTCATTCAGTGCATCAATAAAATCTGCAAACTGTTTATCCTGAAGTTGCCCCGTGGTTTTGTTCATCAGTAATAATCGACTTGCAGTACGATCAGATAAGGGGATTTGCGCGATCAATTCATCGGGCAACTGATAAGCAAAGTGGCTTTTTTTCATGTCAAGGTTAAAAATCGAGTTATTTAGATTAGTGTGTTGCGGTGATTTACGGAAGACGCGCGGGGATTTTAAAGATAAAAAGACATTTATGCTATTTTT
>NZ_FUKJ01000038.1 GCF_900163745.1 Crenothrix polyspora | reverse complement strand
GCCTCATGCAGGGTTTCAGAAAACGTGGGGTGTGCGTGTATGGTTTGTGCCAAATCTTCGCTACTGGCCGAGAACTCCATCGCCAACACCGCTTCGGCCAGTATTTCGGACGCATGTGCGCCAATAATGTGGACACCGAGAATCGCATCGGTTTCTGCGTGGGCAATTACTTTAACCATGCTGTCGGCATGGTGTCGCCCTTCCGCCTGGACACGCAGATTGGCATTGAGCGGAAAAATACCCACGTTAATAGGTTCACCTATGGCTCTTAACGCCTGCTCGGTCTGGCCTACCCAGGCAATTTCAGGATCGGTGTAAATAACGCTAGGCAACGTGTCGTAATTGATAGGGTTGTGCAAGCCCAAGATTTGCTCGGCAACAAATATGCCTTCCTCTATGCCTTTGTGCGCCAGCATAGGGCCTAGCACGGTCAAATCACCGATCGCATAGACACCGGGTAAATTGGTGCGGCAGTTTTCATCAACGTGGACAAAACCATTTTCATCGAGCAGCAGATTCGCTTCCGGGGCGGCCAGATTTTCGGTATTGGGTTTACGGCCTGAGGCGACAATCAATTTATCGACCCACAAACTATGCGACCCCTGTTGGTCTTGATAGCTCAAAGTGACTTTATTATCGTGCGGTTTTGCGCTGATCACCCGTGCACCTAAACGTATATCAAGCCCTTGATCGGTATAAATACGATAGGCGGCACTGGCGATTTCATGATCGGGTAGCGATAAAAAGCGTTCTTGCGCTTCCAGTAAAATAGTTTTTGCACCAAATCGATTCCATATTCCACCCAGCTCTAAACCCATCACGCCGCCACCAATAATCGCCAGCGTTTCAGGCACTGCATCAAGATTTAAGGCAATGGCGGTATCGATAATAAATTCGCCATCGATAGGCGCATAAGCTAGCGCGATAGGCGATGAACCGGTCGCCAGAATAATGTGTTTGGCTTCCAGCACAAATGGCGCAGGACAGTCATGTGAAATAACCTCCACTTGCCGCGCATTCAGCAACTTGGCTTTTGCATGAATGTATTCAATATTATGGTGGCTGAATATCTCGGTAATTTTGCGCTCAAAGGTTTCGATGATCTGATCTTTACGGGCAACCGCCTGGCGAATATCCAGGGCGATATTGTCGGCATAAATACCGTGCTCGTTAATCGCATGGGTCAGCAAATGATAAATTTTTGACGATTCCAACAAGGCGATGGTGGCAATACAGCCTGCATTAAGATGCGCCCCGCCTAAGCTGCGCTGGCCTTTTTTATTATGGCCATTATCAATACACACCGTTTTAAATCCCAATTGCGCACAGCGGATAGCGCTGATATAGCCCGCAGGGCCAGCGCCAACGACAATAACATCATAGTGTGTTTGAGTATGAGGCATAGGCTTATATGTTTAGTAGGAGATGGGCTGGTGCTTCCAGGCATTCTTTGATCGTTACTAAAAACTGTACCGCTTCACGGCCATCAACCAGGCGATGATCGTAAGACAACGCCAGATACATGATAGGCCGGATGACAATCTGACCATTTTCAACGACGGCACGTTCTTTAATGGCGTGCATCCCTAAAATGGCACATTGTGGCGGGTTTAATATCGGTGTAGACAGCATGGAGCCAAAAACACCGCCATTGGTAATGGTAAAGGTGCCGCCTTTTAAATCGTCATACGCCAAAGTGCTAGAACGGGCTTTTTCGCCGTAACTGGCAATGCTTCTTTCAATGCCGGCAAAGTCGAGTTGGTCGGCATCGTGCAATACCGGTACGATCAGTCCGCGCGGGGTGCTGACAGCAATGCCTAAATCATAGTATCCATGATAGATAATATCGTTACCATCAATCGAGGCATTAATGGCGGGGAAACGCTTTAAGGCTTCGATAGAGGCTTTGACAAAAAACGACATAAAGCCCAGTTTGACCTTGTGCTTTTCTTCAAACCGCGTTTTATATTGATTACGCAGATCAATAACACCTTGCATGTTGACTTCGTTAAATGTAGTCAGCATCGCCGCATTTTGCTGCGCTTGCAATAAACGTTCGGCAACCTTGGCACGCAGGCGCGTCATGGGTACGCGCTGTTCAGGGCGAAGATTATTGGGCGTAGCCACAGTTCCATTAGCTTTAACAACATCATGCTGGGGTTCGGCGCTAGTTATCACTACTTCGGTTGTCTTGACGGGCTCCTCTTGCTTATGCAAATGCTCCAAAACGTCGGTCTTGGTCAAACGGCCACTTTTCCCCGTACCGGTAATCGCAGCAGGATCTAACGTATTTTCATGCACCAAACGCCTGACAGACGGGCTGAGAGGAATATCCGAGGCTTTATTAGCGGGTGTTGACTCTGTTTTTATGTCGCTAGGTGGCGTAGAAACCACTTGAGCACCCTGTGATTCGACTAGCGCCAGCACTTCACCGGCCTTAACAATCGCGCCATCTTCTTTAAGGATTTTACCGAGCACACCGGCTTCTTGTGCCGTCACTTCCAGGACAACCTTATCGGTTTCAAGATCAACCAGATGATCGTTTTTGTTAACGACATCGCCAACCTGTTTATGCCAGCTAATCAACGTTGCATCAGAAACAGATTCGGGTAAATTGGGAACTACAACTTCAATGCTCATGTTATTTTCCTGAAGGATCGCCATATAGGGCCGAGTGTACAACTGCTTTTTGTTGTTCTATGTGAATGTGAAATTTGCCTACCGCAGGCGATGCCGAGGCTTCCCGTCCAGCATACGTCACCCTGATATGGGATTGCAAATTATCGGAGAAGTGATGTCTGGACTGATACCACGCGCCCTGATTTTTAGGTTCTTCCTGACACCATATAAAATCTGCCAAATGCGGGTATTTGGCGATTTCCATTTTAAATAACACCTCCGGAAAAGGGTAGAGCTGTTCAATACGGGCGATCGCCACATGCTTTAAGCTGTCATTCTGGCGGCGTTCTTCCAGAAGATCATAATAAACTTTACCGCCACAAAACACGATGCGGGTGACGTTATTGGCATCAAGCGCATCCTGTTCGCCAATAACAGGATAAAATTGCCCTTCGGTGAACTCTTCCAGTGTGGATACCGCCAGCTTATGCCGTAACAAGCTTTTCGGACTCATGATAATCAAGGGTTTTCGATAGCATCGCAGCATTTGCCGGCGTAACAAATGAAAAATCTGTGCTGGCGTGGTCGGCGTACACACCTGGATGTTATGTTCGGCACACAGCTGTAAATAACGTTCCAAACGCGCGGATGAATGTTCCGGCCCCTGGCCTTCATAACCGTGTGGCAACAACATCACCAGCCCGCACAGCCGCCCCCATTTGGTTTCGCCAGAGCTGATGAACTGATCGATCAGCACTTGTGCGCCGTTGGCAAAATCACCAAATTGCGCTTCCCAGATCACCAGACTGTTGGGCATGGTGGTACTGTAACCGTATTCAAAACCCAAAACACCGGCTTCCGACAACAACGAATCATAAATCTGCACACGGCCTTGGTCTTTATCCAGATAGCGTAGCGGCGTATGGGTTTTATTATTGATTTGATTATGCAATACCGCATGGCGATGCACAAACGTGCCGCGCCCCACATCCTGGCCGGTTAAACGCACGTCATACTGTTCCATAAGCAACGTTGCGTAAGCCATGTTTTCGGCAAAGCCCCAATCTATCGGCATGGCACCGGCGGCCATTTTACGGCGATTCTCCATCACCTTGGCGACACGCGGATGTAACTCAAAACCCACCGGCAAGCGCTGCAAGCGTTCATTGCAAAAGCGTAACCGTTCCATAGATACCGTGGTATCACAGGCAATATCCCAGTATTTATCGAGAAAATCATTCCATTGTGCGGTGTACGAATAATCAGCATCGGTCAAAACCGGCCGGGAAACAATTTGGCTTGCGTCCAGTCGTTTTTGATAATCCTGTTCCATGTCTACCGACTGCTCCAGGGTAATGACAGCTTCGCCAATCAATCTTTCAGCGTACAGCTTACGGGTGGTTTTATGACTGCGAATTTTTTTGTACATGATCGGCTGGGTTGCTGCCGGTTCATCAGCCTCGTTGTGGCCGAGGCGGCGGTAACAAATCAGATCAATCACCACATCTTTGTTAAACGTCATGCGGTAATCAATCGCCAGCTTGGTGACAAAGAGTACTGCTTCGGGATCATCGCCGTTAACATGAAACACCGGCGCTTGAATCATACCGGCAACATCGGTGCAATACAGCGTAGAGCGGGCATCCTGGGGATTACTGGTGGTAAAACCAATCTGATTATTGATGACAATATGCACTGTGCCGCCGGTAGAAAAAGCGCGGGTTTGTGACATATTCAGGGTTTCCATGACGATACCCTGGCCAGAAAAGGCCGCGTCGCCATGAATTAATACCGGAATAACCGTGTGGATACCGTCTTTACCCGTCCGGTCTTGACGGGCTTTAACCGAACCTTCCACAACCGGATTAATAATTTCCAGATGCGACGGGTTAAAGGCCAGTGTTAAATGTACCGCGCCACCCGGCGTTGCCACATCGGAGGAAAACCCCATGTGATATTTAACATCGCCAGAGCTGACACCAGGGTTGGGCGTTGCGATACCGGCAAACTCGTCAAATAAACTGGCCGGACTTTTGCCTAAAATATTAATCAACACATTAAGCCGGCCACGGTGCGCCATGCCGATAACAATTTCTTTAACGCCTTTGGTGCCGGCATCTTGAATCAATTCATCTAAAACAGGAATTAATGTCTCACTACCTTCCAGCGAAAAGCGTTTTTGACCGACGAATTTATTCTGCAAATGGCTTTCTATACCTTCTGCCGCAGTCAACAATTTCAACAGCCAATATTTTTTTTCGCTGGCTATATCCAGATTAGTCGGTGAATTTTCCAGGCGATTGATGATCCAACGTCTAATGTTGGAATCAACAATATGCATATATTCTGAGCCAATACTGCCACAGTAAATGGTTTTAAGCGTGGCAATAATGTTTCGCAAAGACATGCGCGGGAAACCGTAAATCATTTCGGTATCAAAAATGGTATCCATATCGGGTTCGGAAAAGCCGTAGTAGGCCGGCTCAAGATCGGCGGGCGTTACTGTCGATTTCCCTAAAGGATTGTTTTGGGCAATTTGATGGCCGCGCACCCGATAATGATTAATCAACCGGGCAACGGCCGATTGTTTTTTAACCGTTTCCTCGGTAAAACCTTGCAGCTGTACAAGTCGGCCTGGCGATTTTACCGCCAGCTGTGCAAACCGCTCCACAATTGGACTGTGCGGTATTTCATAGCCTGCATTTTGATGAATCTCACGGAACTCTTTTTGCCAACTGGCATCAACAGATTCGGGATCGTCTAAATAGTGTTCGTACAAGTCTTCGATAAAATTGGCATTACTGCCGTACAAACTCGATGAATCTTGAAAAAATTTAAGCAGCTCACTCATTTTGGTAGATATCCGGTAAATTCTGCGCGGGTTTTTTTCTGTGCTAGTGGTATATTACCAAGTGTAACGCATTGTCCAAAAAAAACATGTTGGCTTAAGCAATAAACAACATGATTTTTCCTTTAAGCAAGAGTAAATATAAATTCTATGGCCGAAAAAAAAAGTATTGTCATTAAACTAAAATACCCTACCGGGCAGCTACCTGGAAAAAAAATTCCTGCACCCAAAACAATAACCGAATGGAATTACAAGCGCATCGCTTTTGCCCTGGGTGGTATTAGCGCCGTGGTGGCACTGATTGTGCATTTTTCTTCTGCTACCCCTGAAAAAGCCACAGCCGCCAAAGTGGCTGCAACACCATCGACAGCACCCGTTACGATTGCTAATGTACCGACAATAGCAAGCGAAGTTGCCCAAAAACAAAATACAGGCGCGGAACTGTTCAAAAAAAATGTACTGAGAACGCAGCTAGCCCCAAAAATTGTTGACAGCGAACCGGTAGGTGAAGTCAATCTGCCTTTAAAAGCCGGTGAAAAAACACCTGTGCCGGTGTATTACTTCGCTGAATTAGCCGATATGAAAGGTAAAACGATATATCATGAATGGTTATTGGACGATAAGGTTATCTCCAGGAAAACCGTTAATATCTCCGATAATACCTGGCGAACCTCAAGTCGGCAAATGGTGGCTTATACAACTAATAGCAACTGGACTGTGAGGTTAGTCGATGATACCGGACAAGTATTAAGTGAAAAAAAATTCACGGTTATCTTAAGAAAATAAAAGGCTCACAATGGAATCCATTATGAGCCTAATGACTGTCGGCTTATTATTTTGAGCGTTGAGTGCCACGGTCTAATACTGCCCTAAAAAAGGGAAGACCGATATTTATCCAATAGTCATGCGTTTTTTCTACCGCTAAAGAAAATACAGATAATACCCAGGCACGTCTTTTTGGTGTAAAAGTTGACAGGTAGACGGCTTTCAGTTTTTGGCCATAAACACCGCCACCTTCGATATAGATTTGCCGGTAGACCCACATTTCCAAGAGTGAATTTACCCACATAAATATAAATGAAACACCCATCCCCATACCGGCTAAAATAACCAGCCAGGCAAACATTGGATGAACTTTTGTCAGCCACCAGGATAAAATATCCGTCACCAAAAATATATACGGCATCCCAATCGCTATACATTTGTACTTGGTCGACGTTGTTTCTGAAAAACTAAAAATCAGACCCACAAACATAAAAATAAAGCTGATACCAAATAGATGAACGTGTGAGACTCGCGTTAATGAGCTAAACGTCGCGCCGGTATCTTGAGTGGATAACGCTTTTAAATTTTCAAACTTGTTAAAGTCTGGCATACCCGTTCCGGCTTGCGCATTATGGCACATCACACAACGTTCCTGGACAATGGCTTCAATCCCGTCTGACTTATATGCGCCTAATTCTGCACCGTCCCTGACCCATTGAATGATTTTAAAACGCTGTTCCTCAGAGGCATTCTCTTTCATGGCACCATTTAACTGGGTTTCCAGTACCGTGCCAGAGCGGTTGCCATAATAACTGTAGACAATATCATCAACGGATAAACCAAATTTACCATCGGCCATGCCGTGGGTAAATAAAATCTGAAGCAGTGCAAAAAAATAGCCGATACCCACCGCACAAAGATAGCCGGTGAATAATACTTTAATGGGAGTATCATGGTCTTTTAGGGGTAAATACTTTTGTGTCATATTAATTAATACCAGAATGATTGTTATGGTGAGATCATACGCTTTAATCGTAAGCATTAACGATTAATACTTACCTTACTTCAGTAAATAGTGTTTATCTGTTTAACAGTATAGTGAAACAGATAAGTTAATGTTACAATTATGCAATTTACTATATAATTTTTAAAGGAAAGCAAATGACTAATTATGAAAAAATGAATGTAACAGAATTACAATCACTTATTGGCAATGCCGAAAAAGCATTACGTCACTTACAAATTAATCAGCGCAAAGAAGTTATTGCCCAAATTAAGGAATTAGCCGCATCTATTAATGTAACAGCAGAAATTATAGAGAATGATAAGAAATTATCTGTACGCAAAGGGATGCCAGTACCTGTCAAATATCGCCATCCTGATAATTCAGAAAAAACCTGGACAGGTCGCGGCGTTATGCCGACGTGGTTAAAAACTTTGGTCGATGCCGGACATGATCGCTCTGAGTTTAAGATTTAAAACGCAATAAACCTTTAAGATTTCACGTAGAAATCTCATCATTAGCTGATGAGGCAATTGAAGATTGTGAGAAAACTTACGCTTGACAGCTTCTAATAACATAAAGAGTACGCCGCCAATAAATCAATATTGCGCGGCGCACCTTATTTTAAATTACAAAAATGCGTTACCAGACAAACAATAAATCAAATGGGCTATTAACAGCGGCTCCTGCTGACGTGTAGCATTTTACTCTTGCGCTGAAATCTGCTGAGCCAGTACTCCAGTTTTGGACTTTACAGTAGCTGTCAGTGGTACCGTAAGCGGTAACTTGTACATGACCACCTGCTGCTGCCCAACCACCGCCACCTACACCCTTGCAAGTGACAGTGTAAGTACCCGTTCCTGTTCGGGTGACCCAATTTTTCGTGTTACCACCTATTTGTAAATAGACATTACACCACACGGCCTTTCCCTACCTGTGAGTGTGTTTTGAAAAATAATGTAAAATAATGCTTACTTTCATGATTTAAAAGCTTAGCGTTAGTAATGCAACACACAGTTGAACGACTTGTCGATGCGACTTGTCACATCACTTTAACAAGGCATAAATGCGAATAAATCAGCATCTACACCCAAACGTGTTTAAGCGTATCGTGCGCATTACCCAGTGCAAGCCAGATTAAAAAACCGTTAGTATTGATTACACTCACTCCACTTAACAAAACCCAAAAATCCACTATCGTGCAAGATCAAACTCTAAAATACTTGGTAGGTATCGATTTAGGTACTACGCATACGGTTGTTGCTTTTGCTCCAGCTGATAACAAAAATCAAGATATTGATATTTTTCAGATAGAACAATTGGTCGCTCCAGGGCAAGTCGCGGCCAGATCGCTGTTGCCTTCAGTACGCTACCATCCGGCAGACGGTGAACTGTCTGAAGCTGATACCCTGTTTGCAGCGCCTGGAGAAACCGGCATAGTCGGTGTGGCGGCACGACTGTTAGGCGCAAAGACCAAGGGACGCTTTGTGACCAGCGCCAAAAGCTGGTTATCGCACCCATCGGTAGATCACAGCGCAGAAATCTTACCTTGGGGCGGCGGGGATGACGTTAACAAAATTTCACCGATTGATGCCAGTGCCAGTTATCTGGCACATATCCGTATGGTGTGGAACCATCGTTTTCCTGATGCACTTTTAGAGCAGCAAGCTATTGTCATTACCGTTCCCGCGTCCTTTGATGAGGCGGCACGTTCTCTCACACTGGAAGCGGCTAAAATAGCAGGCCTCAATCAGGTACGTTTGCTGGAAGAACCGCAGGCCGTATGTTACGACTGGCTACGGCGCAATAACGATCATATTCATCAGGCGTTGGCTGATGTACATTTATTGCTGGTCTGTGATGTCGGCGGTGGCACGACCGATTTAACGTTGATAGAAGTCCAGCACAGCACCCAAACCGGTGTAGAGCCCAAATTGACCCGCATTGGTGTCGGCGATCATCTGATGCTCGGTGGCGATAATATTGATCTGGCCCTGGCGCATTTGGCAGAAAGTCGGTTGGGCAGTGCTGAAAAGCGTTTATCCGTCGCGGATTTATCGCAATTGATTGAACAATGCCGCGTCGCTAAAGAAAAATTATTGGCTGACGATGCACCCGAACACATCAAAGTGACTTTGCTCGGCGGTGGCGGCAAGTTAATCGGCAGTACCCGCTCGGTAGTATTGACCCGTGACGAAGTCAGGGAAATTGCCCTGGATGGTTTTTTCCCTTTGTCGGGTCTTGATGATCTGCCCGATAGAAAGCGCAGTGGCGTAGTCGAATTTGGTTTGCCTTATGCCGCAGAACCTGCAATCAGCAAGCATATTGCGGCTTTTTTAAAGCAGCATAAAGACAGGGCACGTTTGGCGTTAAAAGGGCAGGGCATCGTACCGGATGCCATTTTGCTAAATGGCGGCGTTTTTCGTAGCCAACCCATTACCCAAAGAACCCTTAATCTGCTGAGTTCGTGGTCGTCAAAACCACCGGTTTTACTTGAAAATAACCATCCCGAACTGTCAGTGGCATTCGGTGCTGTCAGTTATGCGATTGCGCGGCGCGATAAAAAACTGAAAATTGGCGGCGGCGCGGCACGCAGCTATTTTTTACTGGTAGATACGGACGATGACACGCTGCAACGCGGTATCTGCATTTTGCCCCAAGGCAGTGAAGAAGGCGATGAAGTGATTTTAAACGATCGCCGTTTTGCTTTGCGTTTGGGAATGCCGGTACGTTTTCATTTGGTGTCCATGTCCGGTGACAGTCAATTTAAACCCGGCGACATCACCGAAATTACCGATCAATTCCATTCTTTGCCGCCATTGGCGGTGGCTTTTGAAAGTGAAGACAGCAATCCATACACTGAAGTCACCGTGCAGTTGGCGGTAACCCAAACCGAAGTGGGTACGCTTAAAATTGAATGTGTCTCTGTTAATGATGTACAGCAACGCTGGAATGTTGAGTTTCAAATCAGAAAAAAAGGCCGGACAACGCCATTACAAGCCGATGCGGCGTTACCCGCTAATATCGGCATTATTATCGAAAAAATTCAAAGCACTTTTGGATCGAAATCCAAACAAGTTGATCCCAAAGCAGTCAAAAATTTGCGCGTTGATCTTGAAAAACTGGTCGGTGCCGCTCGCAATGAATGGCCAACCCCTTTGCTAAGAACCCTGTATGCGACCTTACTGGAAGGTGCTAAATATCATAAGCGCTCGGAAAATCATGAAAAAATATGGTTGAGTCTGACCGGCTTTTGTTTGCGCCCTGGATTTGGTTATCCGCTGGATGATTGGCGGGTGGAACAATTGTGGAAGCTATACCCACAGGGGATACAATTTGTTAATGAATCACAAAACTGGAGCGAATGGTGGACGTTATGGCGACGTATTGCCGGTGGTTTAAACATTCAAGCACAAGAACAGATTTTTGCCGATATTGAAAAATATATTAATCCAGCGGCGGCAAGGCAACCCGGTGTTCTCAAGCAGCTTAAAATCCGTAGTTATGAGGATATTGTCCGTCTGGCGGCCGTTTTGGAACGTTTGCCGGTGGATAAAAAAATTCAACTGGGTGAGTGGCTGTTAACACGGTTGCAAAAAGCCAGCGAATCCAGCCAGACCTGGTGGGCGGTAGGGCGTATTGGCGCACGCCATCCTTTTCATGGCAGCAGCCATAACGTCATTCCTGCCACTATTGTGGCCGAATGGCTAACGCGCATGTTGAGTGAAGATTGGCGAAAATCACCGCATATAGGCTTTGCTGCTACACTTATTGCCAGAATGAGCGGTGATAGGGCCAGAGACATTGATGACGACATACGCGGCTTGGTGAGTGACAAGTTAAAATTGAGCAAGGCTCCCCAATCTTGGGTAGAGATGGTGGAGCAAATTAAAGTGCTGGATGAAAAAGAAGAAAAACAGATTTTTGGCGAAGCATTGCCGCCAGGATTAAAATTAATCGATGATGCGTAAACGTATAAGAAGGTAACAATGAAAGGGCTGACTATTGCTATCGGTATTGGCTTGCTATTGCTGTATTTCGTAGATGCTGCGTTAAAAATACAGCTGTTCACCCAGGAAATGTTGATACACAGTGGCATACGATTTTTTACCGGCTTTGCTATCCTGGGCATTGCGGTTTTCTACGAGCATATTATCAGGTTTAAAAATGCTATCTATCTGGTTTTAGCACTGGTGTTAGCCGATGACATTGCAGATTACTTTAGAAATATCAACAGCTTTAGCTTTGAGGTGATGCTACACAGCATTTACATGTTGCTTTGGGGGGCGGTGACAGGCTATGCGTCCATTAAAAGCTGGAAAGCTAACCGCTGATTAAGCGGGATAGGGCAGGGAAACCACTATGCGTCATTTTGTTAAAACAGCAGGGCTTTGTCTGCTGCTTGTCCATGCCCCGGTTCATGCCCTCAGCATTGGCAATATTCGCGTAAAATCGACGCTTAACCAGCGTTTTAATGCCGACATTGTGCTGTCGTTACATGCTGGCGACAATCCTAATGACATTCATGTACAGCTGGCACCTTACGATAAGTTTTCTGAACGTGGCGTACCGTGGGATAAAGAATTACTAAAGCTCAGATTTGAGCCTGTGCAAAGAAACAACCAGACCGTGGTTATCAGGGTGAAGTCAAATGGTGTCATTACTGAACCCGTATTGGTTTTTTTGCTGCAAGCCAGTTCACAAAAAGGCACAATCTACCGCCAGTTTACCGTGTTATTGGAGCCACCTGCTGATTATGAACCGGTGCGGATTAGAAAACATGTAGAACCGGATATAACGGCGACAAGGCACTACCACGAACCAAGAAACGGTTTTTATACTCCGCCACACGAAAGAAAATTACCAGCACCGGTACGCGTCAAACCATTCAAGCCAGCCCCGGAAATTAAAAGAAAAGCCGATTGGGTGAATGTCCGAAACAACGATAGCTTGTCAAAAATAGCCAAGCGTCTCAATGAAGGGGTCAGTCCTGAGCAAATGACTATCGCTTTATATAACGCCAATCCAAAAGCATTTTTCAGTCCTAACATTAATGCGTTAAAAGCAGGGCAAACATTACGCGTGCCAGAACGCAAGGTATTGAACAGCCTCAGTGCCCTGCAAGCGAGGGCTGAGTTTTACCGCCAAAACCGCGCCTGGAAAGAGCGGTTGTCAACACCCCCTGAGCCAGAAGCAGAACCACCAGTCGCAGCAGCTGAAATGCCAGCGCAAAAAAAACTGATCTTAACTGCGCCAACAGAAACATCGATTGATCAAAATGCTTTATTAATCAGTGACGAAATAAATGAGGCCATTAAGCCATTAAATAGCGTGGATGCACTGGATGAAAAAGTGCAGAGCCTGCAAGAGCGTTTAAACAAAATGGAACAGCAAATGGCCGGTATGCAAAAGCTGTTGTTGTTAAAAGATGAGCAGCTCGCATCCTTGCAAAATCGGGAGATCGATAACTCTAAAACACTCGACCAACAATCTCGGTTTGCTCATTTTCTAAGTATGATTACCGGTTTTTTTACGGCCGAGAGCAAAAGTCTACTGTATGTTATTGTCGGCTTTTTAGCGTTGGTGGGATTTGGATTGATAGGCTATTACAGCACTAAAAAAACCAAAGCCAAAAAAGTTAAATCAGAGCGTTATTAGCAGCTCACCCCAGCTATTTAATCACTATTCCCATTCATTTTACAGCCTGACAACCTCGCTTCGATCTCCCTCAAGGGAAAATACACCAGCACTTGTGTAGATACAAGTGTCACACAGCATACCATCTCGACAAAATACTGGAAGTTCTTTGTTTGAACATAAGCAACAGTACATGTCGCAGTTATTTGAGTATATACTGAACCAAGTATAGGGTAGCTTATATGCTGGCGTTTGCAATGATTCTGGGCATATTTAGCTATTTTTCCTCGATTATTTGTCCTTACAAGATATGTTATGACCGGTTTTTCTTATAGTCCCTACCGCATTAACAAGGGTTTTACTCTGGTAGAACTCATGGTAGCTATGGTACTTGGGGCATTTTTTCTCAATGGTCTCTTGCAAATTTTTTCCAGCACCAAACAGACTTACAGGGTTCAGGAAAATCTGGCACGCTTGCAAGAAAATGGCCGTTTTGCAATCGACTTTATTAGCCAGGATGTGCGTATGGCAGGTTATTGGGGATGTGGTTCTAAAGTACCTTCGATCACTGGATTAAACGCCCCAAGTTTTTTCTATATGCTTGAAAAAAATATACCTGGAAAAGATAAGCTTGAAAAAACTATAGAGGGCTTTGAGGCAACATCTGCCTCAACATGGATACCTCCTTTAGACCCTGTCTTTAATCAAATATGGCTTGATAAGGTAGTGGAAGGCTCTGATGTTTTAGTGGTGCGCAGAGTGAATGCACAGGGCTTTTCAGTGCTCAATCATGCGCCAGCATTGGCCAATTTGCAATTGGATGCAACCAGCAAGCAATTGGCTGAAGCCGGTATTACGGAGGGTACGGTTGTCATTGCAACGGATTGTACGAATGCAGAGGCTTTTCAAGTTACCAATAAAATTAATCCACTTGAACATAAGGATATCGCCGCTACCGATGAAACGGCTAAAAAAGCTGCAACGCCTGGTAATAACCTTAATAATTTGTTGAATACGTATCGAGGCGGCAAGGTTTATGCGGTTAACTCGGTAAGTTATTACGTAGCAACAAACCGTAATAATGAAAAACTGCTCTATCGAAGGACAAACGGGGCGGTGAAGCCTGACGAATTGCAATTAGTCGATGGCGTAGAGCAAATGCAGGTCTTATACGGCGTTGATACGGCTACTGATGACGATTCCAGCCCTAATTATTATGTCAAAGCAAACCTTGTCAATGATTGGAAAAATGTGGTGAGTGTTCGTATCAGTCTGTTATTAGCAACGCTGGATGATAATATTGCAGAGCGGTCTTTACCTCTGCCGTATCCATTCAATGACGCAAGCGTCAATGGTGAAAACCCGATACCAACCGATAGAAAAATAAGACGTGCGTTTACGTCAACAATTGCCATCCGTAATCGGCTGAAATAAACCGGAACAAGCATCAATATGGAATCCTCTATCGCAATTAAAATAATGAAAACGCAACGTAAACACATTAGCGTTTCCCATAAAAACCAATCTGGCGTGATATTGGTTGTCAGTTTAATTATATTGTTATTACTCACGCTCATTAGCTTGACCGGTATGCAAACCACCAGTCTTGAAGAAAAAATGGCGGGTAACATGCGCGATAAAAACCTGGCTTTTCAGGCAGCTGAAGCGGCACTGAAAGCTGGCGAAGATAAGGTCAGCGGCGGTGATGTCACTTGCAGTCCTGAGACAACCCGTTTTTTTAAAGCAACAAAACCTGATATTGAAAACGGCAATTTTTGGTCGACCGTGCCTAGCGTAGATGTCTTTAATTTAAACAATCAGTTGGATAATGACCGAGTAGTTATTCAGCCAAAGTATATTATCGAGTGCTTTTCTGAAGACCTATACCGAATCACCGCTTACGCACAAGGTGCAACAGCTGATGCAGTGGTGATATTGCAGTCGGTATACAACCTGGGCTCGACGGATACTAATTAAGTGCCATGTCTTTTCAAAGCGTTATTTTCATCACGATATAGCTTCCTGGTAGCGAGTATTTTTAGCATGAATAGACTAATAACATTAAGTTTTCCAGAATTTAAAAGACTGCTAACCATCGTGTTATTCAATTTTTTGCTAGCACAAAACGGTTTAGCGGCACTGAACATTGCCCAAACACCGTTATTTTTAGTGCCGTCCGCATTACCTATCGTCATGTTAAACATGCCCAAAGATCATCAGCTGTATTTTAAGGCCTTTGATGATTATTCCGATCTTGATGGCGATGGCAGTCCCGAAACCACCTATAAACACAGCTTTGATTATTACGGTTATTTCGACAGTTATAAATGTTATGACTACGTTAATGACCGCTTTGAACCCACCACAATCAGCATCAATAAATACTGCTCCGGACAATGGAGCGGCAATTTTCTTAATTGGGCCAGTATGACCCGCATCGATAGCATCCGTAAAATGCTGTATGGTGGGCTTCGATCAAGCGATAGCACGGGTGAAACGGAGCTGGAGCGCAGTTATTTACCCAACGATGCCCACAGTTTTGCAAAATTTTATCAAGGAAGCGATCTAGCAGAACTCACCCCCTTTACCGAATCTGGGGGCATTACACTCTGCAACACCACGTTTTCTAATGGCATATTTTCTCAGGATGTTACCGACCCGCCGTTAATGCGAGTTGCTAAAGGTAATTATTCATTATGGTCGGCCAATGAACGCTGGCAGTG
>NZ_FUKJ01000352.1 GCF_900163745.1 Crenothrix polyspora | reverse complement strand
CAGGCGTTCCCGCTCATGACTTAAGCGATTGATATTAAATGATTTATTTTTTATGGTCTCGCGCTAATTTACCTTTAAAATCGCTAACTTAGAGAAAAAAATACATAAAATGCCAAAAATGAACTTATGTATATTGATTTATAATGTTTTTTAGTGCGACCGCGAAAAATAAAATGTGTTTAAAATCAATATACTTAGGCTATGAGCGGGAATGGCTGGTAGGTGTTTGATTTTAAGCCGTCAGTTTTTAGAGAAGATGCGGTTTGTTAGCCTCTTCTTTTAATTAAACTATGTCTTTAACACACTACAAAGTGTATTAGCCAAACAACCTCAAAATTGGGAAATTATTGCAATACTACTCGTAAGATCGTATCCTTCAACCAGTAACAATAATTTTTTAACAAGAATTAAGCGGTTTGTTAAACTGAACTTATGGATATATCTGTAATAGAACAAGAGGCTTTGCATTTATCTGTTTCAGCGCGAGCTGAATTGGCTCATAAGCTTTTGTTAAGCCTTGATAATATGTCTGAATCGGAAGTTGAGGAAGCATGGCTTGATGAAGCGGAACGCCGAGCAGGTGAAATAGATCGGGGGATTGTTCAACTTGTTTCTTCTGGAGAAGTTAGCCGTAAAGCTCGGTATTTGTTGAAGTGAGTTATTATTTTCATCCAGGAGCTGAAACAGAACATTTTGAAACGATAGCATTTTTTGAATCTCGGCAATTTGGGCTTGGTAAATCCTATCTTTTAGAGCTGGAAGAAATAATGGCCATTGTTGCTAATAATCCATGCCGTTATCGTATTGAGCGAAAACCTAATATCCGGTGTGTATCCCTCAAACGATTCCCCTTCAAGGTTGTTTTTCGTGATGTTGAAGGCGTGGTTCAAATTCTTGCTGTTTCGCATAAGCAACGTAGACCAGATTATTGGCTGAAACGCCTGTAATTTAATATCCCGTTGATTTGACATTTTCGGCGACCTACATAAGACGGCACACCTTCACCTGTCCCGCCTTAAGTTGGAAGCCATGTTTTTACCAGTGATTAAATACCTGTTCAGCACTGGCCAGCGTTTTTTCCAAATCCTCATCACTGTGTGCCATAGATACAAATCCTGCTTCAAAGGCAGACGGTGCCAAATAAATCCCTTCTTCCAGCATGGCATGAAAAAAGCGTTTGAATAAGGCCTGATCGCATTGCATCACCTGCGCAAAGCTGGTCATGTTGTGTTCTTTGCTAAAAAACAAACCAAACATACCACCCACTTGCGTGGTAGTAAACGCAATGCCTGCCTGTTTGGCGCGTGCTTTTAAGCCTTCTGCCAGTTTTTCGGTTTTTGCGGCCAGAATGGGATAAAAATCCGGTTGCGCCAGTAATTCCAGTGTTTTTAAGCCAGCCGCCATCGCCACCGGATTACCGGATAATGTACCGGCCTGATAAACCGGCCCCAGCGGTGCCAATTGCTCCATAATATGTCGTCGGCCGCCAAACGCACCTACCGGCATACCGCCGCCAATAATCTTACCCAACGTTGTTAAGTCCGGTGTGATGTCGTACAGGCCTTGTGCGCCGTTCAGCGCCACTCTAAAACCGGTCATCACTTCATCAAAAATCAGTACGCTGTTGTATTGGTCGCAGACTTGGCGTAGAGTCTCAAGAAAGCCTGGAACGGGTGGAATGCAATTCATATTACCCGCAACCGGTTCAACAATAATACCGGCAATCTGCTCGCCCATCTTGCCAAACAGGGTTTTAATCGCTTCGCTATCGTTATAGGGCAGGGTGATGGTGTTTTCAGCAACGGCAGCGGGTACACCTGGCGAGCTGGGTACGCCTAACG
>NZ_FUKJ01000144.1 GCF_900163745.1 Crenothrix polyspora | reverse complement strand
ATTGTCCTGATACATTAGTATCAGTGCTTCGGCAAGTTAATTTTTTATGAGAAAGCCGTGGAAGAGGCACCGCCTGGTGCGAAACTGGATTCTACACTCAAAAACGGGTTAAAAAAATCACGTATTCTGGTGGTAGTTGCTAATGAAGGGGCTTTACTGCAATCCAAATATGTTCGTCAGGAAGTGGAAGAGTTTCGAAGCAAATATCCTAAACGAGATATTATTCCAATCAATATAGATGGTGCGATTGAGAAATTTGAATTGCTAACCAAGGACTCTGGATGGCTGGATCATAAAGAGCGTATTTGGTTAAATGAAACCAGCCAAGCGCTTGACGATGGTATTACGAGTTCAGAAGTGCTTAAGCGGCTAGAACTCGCTCCCCGATTCATTCTATCAAATACTCGATTTAGATGTTTAATTGCTTTGGTGATGCTGTTATTGATTGGGTTAGCTGTATGGGCTGGATATGAAGCGTGGGATGCCAGCAGTAAATATAGGGATGCCACAGCTATCCGTTTAGTTAACGAGGGTAATTCTATAACTTCCGATCAAAAACCTGGGGGAACAATAAAGGGTTTGCTTATGGTGCTTGCCGGACATAAACTGGCTCATTCAGATAGTATTTATGAAGTCTTGAATATCGTGTATTTAAAGTTGAGCCAACTAGATTTTATTCGAAATAATCATGCCATAATCACGCGTATAAAACATTCGTTAAATGTATTATACAAACGCAGATATACTAGCTCAGCCGATACTTATGAGGCTTTACAAACGGAATATCTCAAATTTAGCCAATTGGTTTTATTGCGAGAGAATCCAGATGCCATAACTAGTGTAGCTTTTAGTCCCGATGGCAAGCAGATTGTCTCAGGTAGTGATGATAAGACCCTGCAGATATGGGACGCAAAAACTGGCCAAGCCATTGGGCATACGCTAATTGGTCATAGCGGCAAGGTATTGAGTGTCGCTTACAATCACGATGGCAGTCTTATTGCTTCGGGTAGTGAGGATAACACCGTAAGGTTATGGGATGCAAAAAACGGTACGCCTATTGGACAGCCGTTTACTGGCCATGAAAAGAGGGTTTTCAGCGTTACTTTTAGCCCAGATAGCAGTCGCATTGCTTCGGGAAGTGCGGATAAGACTCTGCGGTTATGGAATGTAAAAACTGGACATCTCATTGGAAAACCATTTAAGGGTCATAAAAGGCTAGTTTATAGTATTGCTTTTAGCCCAGATGGTAGCCTTATTGCTTCTGGCAGTGCGGATAACACCATACGGTTATGGAATGTAAAAACTGGTCAAGTCATTAAAAAGTTGGTTTCTGACAATGAGAATCCAATTTATGGCATTGCTTTTAGCCCCGACGGAAATCGTATTGTTTCGGGTAGTAGAAATGGTAACCTTTTACTTTGGGATTTAAAAACTGGCAAAGCTCTCGGGCAACCTTTTAAAGGTCATATGGCTGTGGTTTACAACGTCTCTTTTAGTCCAGATGGAAACTATATTGTTTCTGGCAGTAATGATAAAACTCTACGGCTATGGGACGCAAAAACCGGTCAGCCTATTGGGACACCTTTTACAGGCCATTCAAGTGGAATTTCAAGTGTCGCCTTTAGCCCAGATGGCAAACTCGTTGTTTCAGGTAGCTGGGATAAGACGCTGCGAGTATGGGACGCGACAACTATCCAATCGATTAAGCAGCATTTCTCAAACTACGATGGACATCCAGTTACATGTCTCGCCTTTAGTCCTGATGGTGATCGTATTGTCTCAGGTAGTGAAGATAAGACCCTCCGATTATGGAATGCAAGGACTGGACAACCTATTAGCCAATTTTTTAAAGGCCATGACGCTTCGGTCTCTAGTGTTACTTTTAGCCCAGATGGTAGCCTTATCGCTTCTGGAAGTGAGGATAAAACCCTTCGGATATGGGACTCAAGAACCGGACAGTCTATCGGTCATCCATTTAAAAATCATGAGGATCTTGTTTCCAGCGTTGCTTTTAGCCCCGATGGTAGTCGCATTGTTTCTGGCAGCAGGGATAAAACCCTACGGTTATGGGATGTAAGAACTGGACAAACAATCGGAAAACCATTCAAAGGCCATGGTGCTTTGGTTTCCAGTGTCGCCTTCAGTCCTGATGGGAATAGCATTATATCGGGTAGCTGGGATAAGACATTGAGGTTGTGGAACTCGAAGACCGGAGAACTTATAGGAAGGCCGTTTACTGGACATAAAAACCGAATTTCCAGCGTTAGCTTCAATTACGATGGGGGGTTAATTGCATCCGGCAGTGAGGATAAAACTATACGGCTTTGGGACGCAAAAACCGGAGAACTCATCGAGTACCCTTTTTTCGATAATGAGAGTTCAGTTTCCAGTGTCGCCTTCAGCCCAGATCAGAATCATATCGCATCAGGAAGTTGGAACGGTACTTTGCGACTGTGGGATACAAACACTGGAAAGCCTATAGGGCAATCGCTCTCAGGCCATGAAAGTCTGCCGATTTCCAGTGTAGCTTTTAGTCCTGATGGAATTAGGATTGTCGCGGGAAGCAAGGAAAATACTCCACACATTTGGGCGGTATTTGAAGGTTGGGTAGATTCTCTATGCTTCAAGCTTGGCCGCAATATGAGCCACCAAGAATGGCGCAAATGGGTATCGCCGGATATTGAATACATTGAGCAATGCCCTGGTTTGCCTATTCCACCCGATCAATCGGAAACAACAGTTGCTGCTGAAACTAAAGCAACAGCACCCTAACACGGCACAATGCCAACCATCCATCAATGGAGCATCACATGAATCAAAACATCGTTAAGCGCATTCAGTCCCAAGGCCAAAAGAAAATCCTCGCCTGTGATGGTGGTGGTATTTTGGGTTTAATGAGTGTAGAAATCCTGGCAAAAATCGAAGCCGAATTACGGGTAGCGAGAAAAAAACCTGATCTCGTGCTGGCCGACTACTTCGATTTTGTTTGTGGTACCAGTACCGGAGCCATCATCGCCGCCTGTATTTCTAGTGGCATGTCTATGGACACCATCCGCACGTTTTATTTGCAAAGTGGCAAGCAAATGTTTGATAAGGCATCGTTACTTAAACGCTTGAAATACAGCTATAACGATGAACCTTTGGCCAAATTGCTCAAAGCGGCGTTAGATAAACAATTGCAGGAAACCGATGCAACCCTCGGCAGTAACAATCTAAAAACCTTGTTGATGATGGTGATGCGTAACCATACAACTGATTCGCCTTGGCCTGTTTCCAATAACCCTTACGCCAAATACAACGATCGCAGCCGTGACGATTGCAATCTCAATCTGCCGTTGTGGCAATTAGTGCGAGCCAGCACTGCCGCGCCAACCTTCTTTCCGCCAGAGATCGTGACACTGGGCAACAAAAAGAAATATGACTTCATCTTTGTTGATGGCGGCGTGACGACCTACAACAATCCGGCTTATCTGGCTTTCCAAATGGCGACAGCCAAGCCTTATGCTGTCAATTGGCAAACGGGCGCAGATCAGATGCTAATTGTTTCGGTCGGTACCGGCAATGCCGCAAATGCCCGGCTTGACCTAAAAGAGGGAGATTTGTGGCTATTGGATCATGCCAAAAACATACCTTCAGCCTTGATGAACGCAGCTACTGCCGGTTGGGATATGACCTGCCGCGTATTAGGCAAATGTAGACATGGTGCAATTATAGATAGAGAGATCGGAGATATGGTAATGCCATCGTCAGACGATTCCAATTTTACGGGTGCGAAACTGTTCACTTACATGCGTTATGACCCTGATGTCAGTCAATCAGGCTTAAACGCTTTAGGGCTTAATGATGTTGATGCGACTAAAGTTCAGGTAATGGATTCGGTGGATTACATTACCGACATTCAGCGGGTAGGTACGCGTTATGCGAGCAATCATGTTGACATCGAACATTTCAAGGGATTTGTCGGATAGTTTTTCAGCCCCTAAAACCATTAGGTGCGGAATAAATCCGCGCCTATATCGCAAGCCCGTGCAGGTTGCCTATCTCAATACAAACCCAATTGCAATTGCGCCACTTCTGACATCATCTCCCGTGACCAGGGTGGATCAAGTACGACTTCCACCTCAACCTTGCCCACACCTGGCAAAGCACGAATAGACTTTTCAACATCGCCCTGGATAACCGGCCCCATACCGCAGCCTGGCGCGGTCAATGTCATGATGACATGGACATCGTTTTCATTGGTATGGGTTTCCGAAGGCCTGACATTGCAGTAATACACCAGCCCTAAATCAACAATATTGACGGGGATTTCCGGATCGTAAATGGTTTTCATCACTTCCCAGCAATTTTGCTCGACAGCTTCAGGATCGGTTTCTGTTACCAGAGTATGTAGCTGATGCGGTTCTTTACCCAGGGCATCGGCATCTTCGCTGGCAATGCGTACCATGTGGCCGTATTCGGTAACTACGGTATAGTTATTGCCCAAAGCCTGGTGTATGGTCACAATAGACCCTTGTGTTAGTGTCGTGGCATCGCCATCTGGAACGGTAATGGCACTAACGTCGCGGGTTAAAACTACATCTTCTCTTTCTGCCATGATTGTTATAGGTGTAAGGTGCGTGCATCAATGGTTTGGCCGGTTATGCCGATGCTGGCATCACCAAATAAATACAGGAATGTCGAGGCTAATGACGTGACAGGCGGTAGCTCGGCTTTGTCTTCGCCAGGAAAAGCCCTATTTCTCAGCGGTGAATCCACAGGCCCTGGTATCAATACATTGACACGAATTTTGTTGGATGATTCAAGTTCTTCGGCCAGTATTTTGGCTAATGCTTCCAGGGCAATTTTGCATACGCCATAAGCCCCGGTATAAGCCTGCGCAACTCTGACCGCAGAATCGGAAGTAAACACAATGGACGCGGTTTTACTCTTTTGCAGCACCGGTAATAAGACCCGTGTGAGCAAGAACGGCGCATTGAGATTAACGTTTAAGCTATGCCCCCAGTCTTTGGTATCCAGCAAGGCCATCGGTGTAAAGGCGACAAATTCTACCGCACAGTGCAATAGCCCTTGCAGTGCGCCATAATTGAACTCAATACGGTTGGCAAGTTCCTGATAGTCATTCTCGGTGGCTCCCGCTAAATCGAACGGATACATAATCGGTGTCGGCGCTCCAATGGCGATGATGGCATCGTAGGTTTTTTCCAGCCTGGGAATGCTTTTGTCCAGCAAGATAACGTGAGCGCCCGCTTGCGCTAAGGTAATCGCCGCTGCACTACCTACGCCACCACCGGCACCAGTAATTAAAATAACGTGTTTTTTTAGTGACATAAGCTATGTGCCGTAAATATTTGAGATTTTTGTCATTCTGAAAAGTGGGTGACTATTTGCAGAATGACACAGACCTTTAATAGGCTATTCCTCTGCACGTTTGTAGGCCGCGATGTAGTTAATATCGACATCTTTGCTCAGGCTAAAACGTTTGCTAAACGGATTGTATTCAATACCCACCATGCCTTGCAACTCAAGTCCGACGGCTCGCGCTGACTGGCTTAACTCGGACGGTTTGATAAATTTTTTATAATCGTGCGTGCCTCTGGGCAGCATTCTGAGAATATGTTCGGCAGCAACGATAGCCAAGGCATAGGCTTTTGGTTTACGGTTAAGCGTGGAGAAAAATACCATGCCGCCTGGTTTTACCAGATTGGCACAGGCCGAAATAATTGAACCGGGATCAGGGACATGCTCCAGCATTTCCATGCAGGTGACATGGTCGAAACTGGCAGGTTGTTGTTCGGCCAGGGTTTCAACGCTGATTTTTTGGTATTGGGCGTTAACTCCAGATTCTAGCGCGTGCAAATCGGCAACATCAATCAAGTCTTCGCTGAGATCAATCCCTAAAGCATCTGCGCCGTGTTTGGCCAATCCTTCCGTTAAAATACCGCCGCCACAACCCACATCGACAATGCGTTGGCCAGCAAGGCTGATATAACGCTCAATAAAACTGATACGCAGGGGATTAATGTCGTGCAGGGTTTTGAATTCACCCTGGGTATCCCACCAGCGTTCGGCCATTGAACCAAACTTGTGAATTTCGTGCGGGTATACATTTTCTTTTGCGGTCATGGTATGAGTCCTGATTTAAGCCTCCATAGTTTACTATACCGGTGGCTGTACGTCATGAGTTAGTCTCTTCCAATACTAAATGAGTCTGAAGAACTGCCGTATTTCTAAGAAGCTGTCTGGAAATTCCCTGAACAAGCAACTGTATTACTTTTATTAAGCCACAGTATTGCCGTGAGTTCAAAAAAACGGAAGAAACGTTACCCAAACAACTTGAGTGGATGGCGCATGGCTCTATCTTAAGCGGCATCTGCCGGTATTTACGGTAGGAAAACTACAGAAAGTGGCCAAAGTGATTAACGACATCCTGTATACCCTGAAAACAGGTAGCCAGCGGCGGGTTGCCTGGACAGTCAGGGTGTCAAATGTACCGCCGTTCCTGGTGCCCTCGGTGAATAACATTAATTTTTAGCGGCGGAGTACAAACCTAGGTTTGTACTCCGCCGGGCGATGTTTTCCAGTTGATGCCTTCTGGTAAACATATGGTTGGGCGAGATTTAGGCCGTATGGAACCAACGGCTACGCTACAGTGCAGAGCTGCGGGTTGATTTTCGATGGTTTAAATTTAAAAACTTGAACATCGAGTTCGAATACATTGAGGGCTTTTACACAACTGGGAGCGTTTGCATTCCACCAATAATTATTTATCGCCAGTAGACTACGAAATGCAGTTCAAAGCCGCTTAACTTTGTGTTCGTAAAAGTGTTGACACATCAGTAACACGGAATGCGAAATAGTTCATACCAGGATTCCCCGTATTCCATTTCACTCCATACCTGCTAATTGCTTAACTCTTACATAAAATATTCTTATTTTATAAATTTCGCTTCCAGAAGGACTGAAACCGTTCCCCATACTTGGACTTTGTGTGTTCCCAGGTTGCTTGTAAATTAGGGGATTTTGCCCATTGTTTGAAAAGTTCTTTCCAGCCTTTGTTATCTTCATGTTCCCAGGTATCTTCCAGATTCAGATCTAAATACACGTTTTCCATCAGTTGGATCATTTCACTGCACAAATAAAATATGGAACGAGCCGGATTATTGCCATCCCAGGGTGGGCATAACTCCTTGTCCAAGGGTATCAGACTTTCATTCTTACTTAGTTTGTCCCATATTTCCATCAATCGGTCTGCATGCTGGGTGAATTGCGCTTGGTTGGGGAGCGCTGGTGAAAAAATCGTATTTAGATCTTCAGCGATCTTATCCATAGATCGGTTTCCTATAGGGATCTTTCCAAAAAGCTTTGCTGTAATGTCTCTTCCCAAGCTTCGATAACTTTCAAACTGGTCTTCGCCGTAAAATTGGTCACTGGTGGATTCATGGGGAAAGTTAGGGTGTGTGGCTTTATATTGCATCACGGCTGTGTCTTCCTGACCGTTCATGGATGCTTTTATATAAATTAGCCAGCCATCAGGAATGGCTTTCCCATTTTCGTCTTTTCCATAGCGTATTTTTCCAACTGCACAACGGCTACGGCTCCACGCTGATTGATCTTCTGGATGAATCGAACGTACATCGATTTCGATGGTCGCTTTTAAGTCAACTTGACACATACGTATTAAGATACCCAATCCTTCGAATTGCAATTTTGGATCGCATTCACCATCGCTGATGATAATTACTTTGCACCGGCGTTTAACAAGTTCATAAGCCGCCAGATTTTCAAAGTGCCCGCCATCGGAAATGGCTAAATAATTGGAGTTTTCGTTGGCAGTGCCGAATAGTTCTTTTAATAGATACCAAAGGCTGAATGTGGGCGATGGCTGTTGACAATCTGATATGCCGGTATTGGGGAACCACCAGCCCAGTCGAGCATTGAATAAGGTCATCAGGAATGACACAGGCGCTGATGTGTGGTAACCCATATTAGGGCTTGCCGCTGCACCTGATATCGCAATGGCCTGTCCCAGGGTAGGTTGATCCTCGACCCCGCCAAAAGCACTGGTAGGCATATAGCCTATTTGCTCAGTGTTACCCTTTTGGTTTCTAATTTTGTACGAGCTACCGCAGTAAAGCGGAGTTAGGGTAAATATCGCACTGTGACGTGTATGTAGCGCCAGGTCACGGGAACCGCCAAGATTCAGCGCACAATTGACGATATGAAATGGCCCGTGTAATCTGCCATCACCGATTAAAGCGGCCATCTTTATGTCATCCGCGTCATCAAACCCTGTGAATAGGTGCGGATTACGTTCCCCCGCCTTGAAGCGGGTTGCCCCCAAATAGCACCGGCCTAGCCGACTGCGATAAAAAGCATTAAGACTGAATTCGTTAATGTCCACACGCCAGGCCAGCAGTAAAACGCAAACAATAAAGCCCGCAATCATGAACCAGAAAATATTAGAATTTGCATCAGTCAGCAATTTCCAGTGCGCGTTTTCTATTGGGGTAGTATCTTCTGACGCTGGCTTGGGAATACTGGCTTGTACTGCGCTGACATTAATCTTGACATCAAATTTTGCATCAATTTGTAAATCCAATTGCTTGTCACTTTGTTCGGTATTACCAAGCAAGGTCGTTTGGGATATGTCAAATGTGGGTACTGAATTTTTTGCAATCACCAAATGTAAAACCATCGATACTGCAATTAATAAGCCGGCAATAAAGACGAATGGCGCAACTTTTGCCACAACTTCTTTGAGTTTTGTACTTATTCCCTTGCTGTCTGTTCCGCCAATGGCAGCCGATTTTCCGGCAAACAATCCTGCCAGCGTTGTTCCAATCCAGCCAGTGCCTAACTCCTTCCAATATTCACCGTAATATAGCATTGCGCTCCATAAGGGGCCGTAAACAGCAACGGCGACAATCACCATCCAGCCGAAGCCATAGATTGCAAGCCAGGCGGCAAAACGGCTCCACCATTCCCGCACATCCTCGTTTGATTGTCGCCCCAACATGCCGATTAGCATCACAACCGTGAGTGAAAACGCAAATAATATCAGAGGTGGTATCCATACAAAGGCATGCCATTCGAAAAAGGCAAAGATATCTGTTTGGCCTACTTTGCCTGCCAAAACCTCCATATTTGGCTTCCAGCCGTGGAGCAGAAACATGATAACGGAAAGTAGGGCATGCAATACCACCATTGCTGGAAGTGGAGCCACCAAGGCGATGAACAAATCATATTTGCGGAAAGTTCGAACCGAACAAAATGCAAGCAGCCAAAGCGAAACAAACACAATTGAAAGCGAGAATGGCCATTGATTCCAGGCATGCGTGAAGAAAAGGCCAAAGGTATCATACTTCGCAAATTCACAAGCATTGCACAGAATCTGTCCCCTAAGGATAACCGCGACTAAAAAACCCACGGCCATCATGGGAAGCACCACAACCATTTGTACCCAAAACTGGGTGTAGTTGATTGCTTTCGGCGCATTGTCCCCCCGCCTAATGAATTTAAGCGATTGCAGTACCCACCAAATGGGTTTAAGCAATTGCAGTGCAACCGGTTGCAGGAAGAAGCCGGCTATAACCAATAAAATCGCAATAATGCCGACAATATACGGATTGACAATGTCGGGCGCGAACAGGTGAAAATCGACGACGTAAGCGCCAATGCCCCATGCGACCAGCAGGCAGATGAGGGCAACAGCAACGCCAGGCAGCCAGTTGTCAATAGACAAAAACCAGCTCTTGGGTCGATTCAGCCGCAGCAGGTTACCAGCAATGCCTACCACCGCCAAAATATATAGAAAGATTGTCACCCAGTGTATGGCACTGCCATCAGACCGCATTTCGAAAGCATCAAATAGCGGTCGAGGTAGTAGAAGTAATACCGCAATGGTTAGAATAACCATCAACTGTACTAGCAAAGTGTTACGTAGCCAGATGGTTCCTATTGACCAGGTATCGGCACTCAACAGACTGAGATTAGGGGACAGGTAGTTGGAGTAACGGCGTAAATGGTCGATGGAGGCTTTCCAATTGGCACTTGGACGTAGCCAGTCATGCTCTGGTGGTTGGTTATTGTCCCAGGGTTTTTCGTTATGCTCTGCAGCACGCCTGCAATTGGCGCTTAGCCAGGCACCAATGTAACCACCACCGGAAACGGTTGACAGGTAATCGATCTCCTTAAGCAAGTCGAATTTTTTGAGCGCTTCAAGCACACCCAGTCCAAACGTGGCACTACGGATACCTCCGCCAGAAAAAGCGAGTCCGACCAGATCCTCTTCTGGTTTATTGCCAATGCCGTTGTTGTCTGGAAATCGTCTATTGTGGCGGTATGCCGAAATGTAGGCGAATTCCTCCTGCTTTACCGCTTCCCATTCCTTCCAATTTGTGGATTCATTAGTTTTAGTTGCGGTGTTATCATTCATGATGCCCCCTGTTTTTTTTGTTATACAGATTGGATGCTTAGGCCAATCAGAACCGCTAATCCGTTATGGCATTTGCCGCGCCATTAGTTTGCAATAACGGCTCACATGCTATCCGTTCATATTCTTTTCGATATTGGCAATATATTTATCAATAAAATGATGTTCGATAAACGATGGAATCATATCCAGCTTTTGTTGATAACTGCCTTTTATCCTTTCCAAAAAAGCAAACCAAAAACTGACATCATGGTGAAGTTCGCCTTTTGCATCAAAAAAACTAATAAACCCCCCGTCTTGATATTGATTGAGTCTATCTGGGATACGCGGCACCATGTCGTTATCATTAACAAAACGGAAATAGCGGGGCTTAATTTGGTCATCCAAGGCTTTTACTAAGACGCGATCACCCACCCGTGGTTGTCCGAAGGTGTATAACCCGTTGATCGACTTATAAACGCTTTCATCTATATCTAAGGTCAACCGAGCCGCCGCCAGCGCAGCCAGTGCGCCTCCCAGGCTATGGCCGGTAATCCATATGGGTTGGCCGTATCGATGGGCTTTTTCCAGTGCTTTGGTCATTCGATTCCAAACTGAATTTAGAGCCCTGTCAAAGCCTTTATGCACACGTCCATTCGGTGTATTGTGAAACTCAACACCGGCATTGGTAAGCCAATCTTTAAATTTTTCAGTACCGCGAAAAGAAATAACAACAGCAGTACCATTATGCGCAACAAAAAGCTGCGTATCAGTGCTGGGCTCGTTAATAAATTCGGCATTAAATCCTAGCTCTTGGCATTTGTTTCGGATTTCATCTTCAGATTGATACGCTAATCGGGATGCCAGTGCTAAACCATAGGCATTTTTTAAGGAAAATTGGGTATTTTGGGGTTCGATGCTTAAATTAATCATTGTTATTCTCCATTTTTGAATTGATTGTCTATCAAACGCCGATAATTGGTTGCATGATGCTGGAGTAAGAAATCCTGGCTATTACCTATTGGGTAGTCTTTGCCGCCTTTTTTAGCGCCAAATACCGGAATAAGTTGGCCTGTCAAGGTATAATTAAGGGATCTGGCAATGGCTTTGACGGGTTTTTCATCGTTTTTAAAGTACTCATCTAGCGATAGGCTTATGCCTTTTTTGACAAATTTTTCTGCAACAAGAGCCACTATTTTTTCTGCTATCTTCCCTCTTATATTATTTTTAATATTCGTAAGATTGGTAATTTCCCGACTAAAAAATTGACGAAGGTGATTGCCTGCACCGGCATTATCTTCTTCAACACCCTCGATGACTTCTGCTATTGTTTGTCTGCTGAGCGGTACTTGCGGCACTGGGTCGCGGTCATTGTTAATGACATAAGCCACATCCTTGGTAATCTGGGCGAAATCTTCTGAATATTGCTGATTACCCGGTTTAGGTTGGGCAAAAACATAAGATTTCAGCTGAACCGTATTTCTATTGCTTTTGCTTTTGTCATTGATACCCGTCAACTTTAGGTTTAATTTATAGCGATCTTGCGGGTCGGTGACGGCATAATAAAGAAAAGAATGCACCAGGGTTGCGATAGCCGCGCCTTGGCTGTGGCCGGTAATAAACAGCTTGGTATTGTTGGGCAGATTAAGCTTGTGAAGTTGTGCCAATACGCCTTTATCTTTCTCAAAAAGCAGCGTAAATGCGGCATAGGCAAATCCGACATGGACTTCTGATTTGGGGGTGGCGGCAAATAGAAGAGGTAGTGCCTTGTCTTTTGGGTATTCAATACCGGCATAGGCGGGGATACTGGTGACGAAAGCATCCGCTAATATGCTGTTAATCTCTCCTACCGTGCCACGAATAGCAATGGCATAGTTTGTGGGTTCGGTTTCGGATTGCACCAATAGCCAGGCGTTGTTGAAGGGGCCAAAGCCATTTTTTTCTGGGTTATTAGGATCCGGGTCAGAAGTTGTTGATGGCCAGATTTTATTCCATTCCGTGTTGCCGGGATGCCTGCTGTCATAAACAATTTTCCAGCCTACAGGTTGAGCCTGGTACTGGGGATCAGATTTTTTTTGCGAATTGTTCCGATCATCCTGATTATTGAGTTCAATACAAAACTCCAGAAGCTGTTTGGCTTCAGTAATAATAAAGCCCCCACCAAGTTGCGATATTGCCGGATTTTGTAAATCCCGTTGCAATAATAGGGAGGAGGTGTCTTGTAACGCGGCATTTGTGGGCAGGGTGAGCGTTGTGCAGCCTATTAACAATGCCATTGGTAGTGATTTGATAAACTTGTACATGAGTTATCCTCTGCTGAAGTTCACATAGACAAAGGTCTAGTACTTACTCACTCTTTAAATGTCGGGTATGTTTTGTCCAGTGTGAGACCTACGAGGTTTTCAAAACCTCGTAGGTCTGCAATTTTACCCGACAAAATAAATGTGACTGAGTACTAGCTTTTGTTGGTAAGGGTTACGATATTTTTTCAAAAAGGTAGGGTTAAAAACGTCGCAACTGTTTAACCGGTTTTATTTTCTTCCTGTAACAACTTTTGCAGGTTAGGACGAAGCTTTGACCAGAATTGGGAAAAAATATGCTCCGTTATTTGGCGGACTTTAACGGTACAGCCAAAAATTATTATGCCAACCACAATAAAAATCGGGTGATCCCGAAACAATAGGCCAATGTTCTCCAGCAAGCTATCAGGGGAGACCAGCATTTTCAGAATATCCAATAGCGTCATATCAGAAGCTTGTAAATCACCACGTATCAGCCAGTACAGCGTAATTAGCGAGTAAATTACCAGCACAAAGTGAAGTATTCTGCGTGCCATAATGGGCGTTTTTGCTTGCCCCAGCAGCGTTGCAGATTGCATATTGCCAGCCGCATGATTGACAAGTTCGGCTATCGCTTTGGATTGTGGGTGCGTGCCTTGGTCATTGACAACCTCAAATGTGTTTGGGATATTGCCAGGTGCATAGCCAAAAACGCCTTGGGAAATGCGCTCAAAAACGCTGATATGAATTTGCGGTGTCGGTATAAAAACCTGTTTAATTTTATCGTTGCAAACTTCAGTAAAGTCACGCGGCTTGTAACGGTAATATGTCCCAAAACCGGAACGGGAATTGTAGAGTTTATCAAAACGGTATTTTTTATCCTTAACAAAAGCCATGTCAGTGCTGACAAATCTAAGCCCTGAGTTTTTGTCTTCGGGCTGGGTTTTTGCCTTTGCCATCATCCATTCGAGTGCTACCAGAGACAACCCTTGTTGTGGATAACCCCCACCGACATTGCTGTGTACACCTGCAAACCAGGCTTGTTCAATACGTGGGTTATCGTTCCATAGCAACGGGGAGAAGGATTGGCGCTCATCGTCAACCGAAATGGCGTGATAAGCCTTGTGGACTCTTTTGTGCAGATCATGATCCTTAAATTTAAAGCGAAAGATAAGGCTGTCCAGAATATCCGTGGCCCAGTCGAAAGGCAGGCCAACCGCTGCGACCGTATCCCATGCGCCAATGAATTCAATGCTGGGCTTGGCATCACAAAGCTTTAGTTCTTTATCCGCCAGTTTATGAATACCGTTTTCAAAAACAAGCTTGATGACCGGATCATAAAGCGGTTCGAGCAAGGCCGGATTTTTGGCGCGATAGCGCCGGAAACTGTGCCACACGGCATTATCGAGCTGCTCATCAAGATAAGCTGTCTTATCGAGTATTCCCATTTCACAGATAAATCCTGCTAATCGCCTTACGGTGAAAGCGCCTCGACTAAAGCCGAACAGGTAAATTTTGTCGCCCGGTTCATAGGTGCGCACCAGTTCTTTGTACAGATGCCGGACATTGCGGCTTAATCCCCAGCCAAAAGCGCCACCCAGTATTTTTAAGGGCTTAAATTCCTGGGTTCCGACGCCATCATCATAAAAAGCAACTTGTTGGCAGTCGGGTAAATTAAAATCAATGGCCTCGTATAATTTAAAAACATTGGTGCCCCGGTCTTTAATGTTGGAATTGCCGGTGCCATCGGAAAGCAGAATGATATTTTTGGACATATAACCCCCTTGGGTTGAGACTTGTGCAACGTTTAAAAAAATTGGCCTCGCACTGTGAAATCTAATCAAACACCTCATCCCCTGTTGGTTCGATATGCTCAACCTTGTTCATGTGCTGGCGGAAATCGGACAGTTTACGATACAGCTTATAACGAGCACGGTTCAGGTTGCCCAGGGGTCGATGCTCTTCCAGACAATGCCACGGATTCATTTTTAAGCACTTGGTAAATTCAATCAAAGCTTCAGATTCAAAGTGCTGTTTGGGTATATGCACAGTGGCAACAGGGATAAACGGGGACAGTTTTTCTGGCCAGCGTACCGAGCTGTCTTCAATAGGCATTAAATGTGGATCGGTTTGCAGCTGGATCATCAGGTCGAACTCCACATCTTTTTCGTTCAGAGTCTTAATCATGTTTTCGCGCAGATAATTAAAAGGCACTTTACCAAAAGGCAATCCTGGAATCTTACCGTAGAGTTCTTTGGTTTTTGGTACAAACGAATACATCACCGCCTGCCCCTCTCCCAACAAATAAGGGGTACAGCTCCAGTAACGATCACCGAAGGGGTTATATTTAGTTTCATTCCACAAGGCATTCATAGCCATGTCCAGAAGGTGGGAATCCTTGGGGTTGAGGAAATAATACAGCGTCATATCCAGCAAGCTCCAATACTGCAACTTGGCATTTTCCCGCGTGTTGGGAGTAACAAAGGTCGCGCCGCCGCTAGTGGTGATAAAATCCTGGGTAAATTTTTCTTCATCCATGAGTTTTTTACCGGGCACCCCCATCAGTTTCACCGCCATGCTCAAAAAACCGACATCCTGAATATCGGAAGGTACATTGGGGCCAGGACCTGCGTAGCGCACATAGGCCGGATAACTGCGTGGATTGGCAAATATACCCTTGCGGCAATGCTCTGGTATGTCATCACGAATGGTGACCGTGGCTTTTAACACCCCATGAGTTTTAGTATTGCCGCCGCGTTCATATCCACCTGGTTTAAATCGCCCGCGCATCTGGTCAGCCATTAGGTCAATAATGTTATCCAGGCTTGCATCTTCATCCGAATCGATTTTTTCCTCAGCTATTTTTAGTCCCTCATTCTGGCGGCGTAAATTGATAAAATATTGAACCAGCCGAACGGATGGCTCTCGAAACAGCCAGTTCAACTGCGGACGAAACCACGGTTCCAGTCGGCGCTCGATATACAACAGTTGCAGTAAAAACTGGTGGATAATTTTCAGTATGCGAAACTTGATTGTCATGATGTGCTATCACTCCCTTGGCTAGGTAGGGTCGCTAGGTACTTGAGTGCGCGTAGCCCCGGCATAAAAAAATAACCGCCGCCGCGCACGGTAATAAACTGCGGCAAAGGACAGGTTTTTTGCATCGGCCCCGCTGGAGTAGGCTGATTGAATTGATCGGTTACCTCGCCACTCATTAACGGCTGTCGATGTCCCAACAATGGATCGCTTTCTTGTTGGAGGCCATTGAATTTGCTACTCATCGCCCAGGCATTTTGAACAAATTCAAATTGCCTGGCTATATTGGCAACCAGACAGATAAACTGTAGGCCGCGTTCGTCGGTTGGCGCATCGGGTTTGATGGCATCTTTGGGTGTAAGCATGGGGCCATAGGTTCGAGCCCGCCGCACTAGACGATGGAAGCGCGATGAGGCAACCAAATCTTCATCATGGCGGCTTTCCCCAAAACCCAATATTTTCTTCAATCGGGAAATAAAACCAGTAACCCCAAGCGGTAAATCTCCGGTGCGTGGGTTGGTTCTGCGAATATGTGCGCCTATTGGGCATTCATGTCCAACGGGGTCGGCATCGTAGGTGAAATGGTTACGGTTATCGGTACGCTCAATGCCTGGAATGTCTTCTACAATTGTTGAAACCAGCGGTTTCCCATCAATATTTCTACCCACCATAGCGGCTGCAAGCTGTTTGCGTTTTTCTGGGTCAGAACCTGCCGCTTTAGCAACAAATTGCCAAAAGCCGGGCACATCCTGATCTAGCTGGCGCAACACCAAGTAGCTGCCGTTACGTCCGAAATCTTTTAGCCCGGAAACATCTTCCGCATTGGGCAGAATAGCGGCATCTTTATCGGCTATTGGATTAATAAGTGGTCTAGCCGTGTATTGTCCGTATTCATTGGGGTAGCCGAGCAGAACTTCGCCTACTGCCAACACATTGGAATAGCCGTTACGGTCATGCGGGTCTGTGCTTTGTTGACGTTGCCAGTCAATACTGGGTTGACTGAAGCCATCCGCAAATCCAAAGGGTTCAATCTCACCAATGTACTGGGTAGGTAATTGGCTTAGCACTTTAAATGCTTTTGAAAATTTTTTGCCTTGAACTGTTTTTCGCCACGAGTCGATGCCACTAGGTAGTGCATAGAGCAATAGCAAAATATGGGGGATTTGGGCAGTATTGCCGCCCCACAGCCACTTTTTTGGTGCGTTCTTATCAACATCACCCAAGCGGCGCGAGCGGCTTTCATCACCGGACATACCCGTAATGAATTCATCGGAAAAACCTTCGATGACAGAATCTTTAACTCCGATTGCCTGAAGACCTTGAGCAGAAAAGGCTATTTGCAATGCAGTTTTTGGCAGTATTTCTGTCTCTACTGCGTTGCTTACAGGCGCTGAGTTCAACCATTGTCTGGCAGCAGTTGCATCGACAATATTCAATAACATAAAACAGGTGTCGGTTAGTTTTCCGTGCCCAAAACGAAGCAATCCTTGCAGGTCATCAAATTCAAAATCACTGGAATTCTTCATCGCCAACACTCCTGTTCAGATTAAGCTAAGCCATTCACGGATTTTTGCATCACTAGCCGGGCGGATTTCCACCCCCTGGCGAATGCGACTGTTACGCACTAAATCAGTGGCTGTTAAGTCTGGATAGGCTTTGTACCAAACTTCAGTAGGTATTTGATGTCGCCTTTGCGTATATTTGAATGCTTGCTCTCGCGCCGCACCTTCCTTGATAAACCATCGGGTAGTGGGATAACCTACAGCACAACTGAAAGTAAGGTTCAATCCCCAGCCGGCCTTGTTAATGAAATCATCCATATAGCTTTCATGGCTACCGTCATAGTTACTGGCGAAAAAAGCCCTACGGTCATTGTCCAGAAACACCCAGCGAGCAAAGTGTATCGACTTTATTCGAGCCAAAAAGCCATGGTTGTAGATATGTCTGGCCGCGTAATGGGTGAGCAGCAGTATAAATTCGAAGGTCAAACGGCGGAAAATGCCGGGTTTAACATCGCCAAACACGCTGTACTGGTTAGTGACATCCCAATCTTCCTGCGCTGACAACGTCTGTATATGTTTACGATCTGGCCTGATAAACAGTTCAGGGTCAGAGCGTTCCAGCATCCGAAGCCGTATGGCAAAAAAGGGCGCAATGAGCAGCAATAAGGGCGACACCAGCAGCAGAAGCAGAGGTATGCCGATCTTGTGGAGCAGATTGCATACCTGCCATACACAGGGAGTGGGTGTCGGTGGTGTTAAAATCAGCCTTCCGGCCTGTTTTTCCATTTCAACATGCGACAACAGTTGTTGCCGTAACTCACGGGTATTTTCACGGCCTACTTCATCGACAATTCGTTGCAAATAAGCAGATAAGCTTTGGTGCAATGCGGCCTCTTCATGCACTTGTTTGACGGTGCGGCCTATCCAGTTAACATAACTGGCCTTGGGTTCGACATGATGGCTTTTCATCCAAGCCAGCAAACCTTCGCTGTTGGCATCGGGAAAGCCGACACAAAAGGAAAATAGCTTTGTCAGACCTGGTTCGGCATGAGCCACCAGTTCTGCCAGAAAAGAATCCTTGTCACCATCACAATCACCCAGAAAAGCTAAGGTAGATTGCCACGGCCTTGGCGTTACACCGAAGGCTTTAATTTCATCGGCGATTTTTGTCTCAATAATGGTAAAACGCGCAAAATGTAAACGCTCGAAACGACCAAAAGCGACCAGCTTATTAGCAGGATCAGCATGTCCGACAGCTTTGGCTGTATTCATTTTGGCCAGCAGTTTACGCAAGCTATCTAACTGTCCGTCACGCACAGGGGCGCAAATCATAAAAGTGGATTGGGGTGTCATGGTATCTCCCGCAAGCTAAAGCGTTACACGATAGGTTACTCGGTGGTTTTGCGTACTAAAGCAAAATCCAGAACGCGCTTTTTCTTCCACCATACCTTACCCAGATAAACGCCGGGTTCGACTTCGCGGATTTCATCCCGTATCACTTTGGCGAGAAATGAAGTACGCGAATAATCAATAACAATGGTATCTTTGCCATCCAGCCAACTTTTGTCACGGTAGACCTTGGCAACAATAAAGGTCAGACTGAACGGGGTTACTTTATTGACCAATACACCGGCTTGACCGCTGGGGCAAAACAGATCAAATACTTTGCCCTGCCAGGCAAAAACTCCGGCCAAAAATGCCACCCACTTTGAGAAGACAGAGCCGGCTAAAATGGCGGTGCCCTGTGTGTCACCGGTAGGAATTTCTCCAGGCGTTGCGTTGCGGTAAATTTCATCAAGTTCTTCAACCGACTTAGTTAACCAGCTATTTACTGTGTTATTCATTGTCGTTACTCCTTGTTCTATTCCGCAGGGCAGCGGCATTGGCGTAAACCAGTTGGCGAACTTCATTCATTCGACCGAGGGGTGCGTGGGCAGCGAGGCATTGCCAGGGATTAAAACTACTGCGCTCGCCGTTTGCTAATGATTCTGGATTGTCAAAATCCTGGTTTTCAATTGTGATGGTGGCAACTGGGACAAATGGCGAAACCGTTTCATCCCAGATAATCGAGGCATCCTCGATAGGCATGGATTCAGGATCGGTTTGCAGTTGTACCGCAAAATGAAAACAGGCAGAACTCTGTTGCAAATGGGCTTTAATAGCGGCACGCAACTGGTTTCCGCCTGCATCCACCACCTGTGTGGTTTTATAGTCCGAACAAGGGATCGCCGAATATTTAACTACCTGATTACCTGATTCACCTAAGCGAAAAGGGACAGTGCTCCAGTACTGGATATCTAACGGGCTTAAACAATGCTTACGGGATTTCATCACTGTGCAAAGTGACTTAAGGTGTGTCGCAAAAAACAGCAGCATCTTAAATTTACCCTGTTGGCGTGCGCGGATAAATGCTAAAAAATCTTCGGGTGTGGCAACAAACAGAGCGGGATAACTGTTTAACACAAAATCCTGCAATCCTGCTTTACCCCAAAGTACCGCTTCCTCCACATTGGATAATTGCATGGATAAGCCGCGTATGTCCTTTTCCGAATCATCTTTTTGGGTGGCGTTGGCAAAACGCAGTTTGGCGGGATAAGTTACAGGCTGCGAAAAAATACCTTGTTTCAGTGCTTCGGGAATATCATCATGGACACGAAATTCCGCGTTAACATAAGCCACTGTTTTTAGCTGATTGAATCTTGGAACACTATTGTTTTCAGTTTCTGCCGTGGTGACGGCTGCAATACGTTGGCTCATTTCGGCAACCAACTCATCAATGGCGATTTCATTTTGCATTGCGCTACTCCTATCCTGATAAGACACCGGTATGATTAAACCGAGTGTTTGAACATGAGCTGGTTTTTTGTGCGTATCTCCTTATCGCGTACCGTAGAGACGCAAAATCTTGCGTCTCTACATTCCGACTATCCAACTATTTATTTGAAACTTTCATCCGAAACAGCCGTAGGCTTGGGTTTCCATTGCAATGAATAATATTGACCCTTATCTCTAGCCCAGGGGTCAAACACATTCATGACACCTGCGAGCTGGCCGGACAGTTCCGGCATGGTGCGTAGCATTATTCTTTTCAGTAGTGATACCTGAACTTTGTGGCCATTGTATTCACTGGCTTCCCACTGTTTTTCGCCCAGTCCGTTATTCATGACCCATTGATGGCCGAGTGTAGAATAAAATTCCGGCCTAAAACTGGAAGTAAAAAACCGGTCGCTGAACAAGCGCCGCGAGGCATTCAAGATAAACACATGAAACTGGGTTTCTGAAATGGCAAAACCATGTGGATGGGTAAACTCCGCCAACCAGCCCACAACAGTATCCATATCCTCAATGTTATCAACCATACTGCCATTAGGATGCCCCAGACAATCGTTGATGGCTGAGCCATCGGCATTCAATTGCGCATCGGTAATCACTTTGCTGGCATCGCATTTATGCTGGCCGTACACTTCTCGGAGCAGCCCGATCAAACGTTTTTGCTCTTTTTGCTCGGTGCTGTCTTTTCCCAGACGTTGATCGATAAAATCATCAAAACCAGTGAGTTGTGTTAAACCGTATTGCCGTCTAAACTCATTAAACCGTGGTACACCGTGTTCCCGATCACGTATCAAATCCAGGGCGGCAATATCAATTTTATTGGTTTCAGTTTGCAAACGAGGCATCTCTAAGTTCTGTAGAAATTGTGGATGATTTTGCAAGGTTAGCGCACCCAGGCGTTGCCGTCCCATGCTCATTGCCCAGTTGCTTAGGCCACCATCGGTCATGGCTTGGGTTGCTTTGCCACGGAACGTACTGACCACCGGTACTTTTTTAGTGATGGTATTGGGATTCTGTAATTCGCGGAACTCAAGCAAATCCGGTATTAAAGGATGCAAACGGTAGACAGTAGGAAATTCCTCTGGAAAATTAAACGGTGAACCAAAATGATTGATACCGCCATTGACGTGTTCCAGGTTGTGTAAATCCCAGATGTCTTTTTTATCGGGTAAGTAGCCAAGAAAGCCAAGGCGATCCTGATAACGATGGCTACCTAATCCAAAGATACCCGCACCCGCTGCAAACGCTGAATAAATTTGATTGGCTTTGATTTCATCCGGCGACTTGCCCAAGCGATTGACGACAATTTTTTCCAACACATTGGAGACGGGATTGTTTTTTTCCAGCAAACCGTTCCAGTTGGCGTTCATCCCCAGATTCATTGGTTCGTCATACAACAGCTGCGTCGTCCATTCGATGGTATGGATTTTGGCTATTTCGGCGGCAACCACCAGCCGCGCAATCTGGAATAGCTCATCATCCGTTACTTTTTGATAAGTGATAATCTCATCGGGCTTTGCTGGGTTACGTAAACCGGAGTCCGCTTGTGGTGTCGCTTTGGCCTGTGTTCTAAAAGCATCGACAAGCAGGTTATGCTCACGGACAAACAGGTTATGATAAAAACTCATCCCTACTGTCCAGTTATCGGCAAAGGCGGCGGCTTCCTGACCTTTCCAGGCCGGATTAATTGGGTCAGCCACACAGCCTGTTTGATCCTTTTCACAACTGTTGAAAACCGGCAAGTAACCCTGGTTTTCACTGGCTCCTGTCTGTTTGCCACGCGGCATCATCAGTAATTTTGCGCCATCTTTCGGGTCGCGTTTGACACGTTTGAGCGAGGTGTCATCAAAGCCATAGATTTGTGAGGCATCCCACCACGCAGTCACTGTGTTTTCGGTGGTTTTGTGGGCGCGTGCCAAATAGGATTTGCCGTTATGCTCAAACGTGGGTGCAGGTTCCTGTTGGGCACTGTAGCCTACATCAACCTTATCGTTCGGTCTGCAACCGAGTGCTTGAGCTTGTTCAGCGGTGACGGGCTGTTCCTGATTATTGACTCGTTGGCTGGTACAGCCCATCGCCATTTTAGCCTCATCATTGTGGCCTTCGCGCAGATGGGAAAACCAGTCGTGAGTCATAAACTGGATCCAGTAGGCGGCTAGCACATTAAAAAACGGTGCTTTTTTATAATCGCATTGCGCGGTTTTGGAATTATCAGGCAAGCCTTGACCGAAATTACAGGCTTCCGGTTTTGTTTGAGCACGGGTAAACAGTTTGCGGGAGATGACTTGTGGGTCAGGTGTCAACAAACCCAGCCGATTCCCGTGACGGTTACGCGCCAAATCATTTTTACCCAAATCTGGAAAAGTAGATTCAAAACGCACATTACGGGCAAATAACTGATTAGTAGATCCCATCGCCGGATTGTAAATATCGTTGCAAATACCGGTTAAACTACGGTTTCGGATGAGTTCGCCAGTACAAACCTGTTCTCCTTTGGCGTTAGCCATTTGTTTAAATTGCGGATGGGATGGCGGTAAACGCATGGCTTCCCAGGTTTTTAGTACCGACCCATCGGTTGTCCCGTTACCCTTAATATAATTTTCAAAGGTTTTATTATCATTCAAGTTAAAACGGATTAACTCCATGCGTTGGTATTCCAAATCAATTAACGCACCATCCGCGCCGCGCTCATTGGGTTTTAAATGCTTGCCAAGTGTTGTTATTGCACCCAGTTCTTGGGTTTTGCTGCTGGCATCACCTGCCCCCCAGTAATTCGGCCAGTCTAGCCAGACGCTGCTACGTCTTTCTAATGCTTTGTTTCCGCCTCGGCAGTTAGCCGTGTCCTCAGCGACTTTGCCCAAAAAACGTCCGGCTTGCTGGTGGGCGAGTGGTCGTAAACCTTTTTCTGCTACTTTTACACAGGCCTTATCGGAACTGATCCTTTCCAAAACTTTTTGAGGTTGTGGAGGTGTCCAAGCTGTAAAGGACAATGCCAGTGGAACAAATAGCAAATTACGATAATTTATCATTTTTTTGTCTCCTATACTGATACATGGGTTCAACTCTGAAGCACTGCCTTAAACATCAGGTAGTTTTCGGCAGAGGTTCAAAAAGAACCGTTACGATGCTCAGGATGAGTAGGAAGTTAGCTTTAATGCAGCTAAGAGGTTTGAAGGCTTTGGTTTTAAGAGGTTTCGGTGCTAACTGATGACGTGTATCAATCAACCCAATTTTGGAGTTGGGGGATGTAGCATTGAGTACAGCTTCCAAAATAGTGTTTTGGAAAGACCCAACAAAGCCGCTGTAAATATGTATGTGTGACATGAACGATTCCCTTTATTGTTATGCTAAACAATGCAAGTAAAACCAAACAGTGCCATTTTGTGGAAATACGCTTAAATGAATAACTTTTCTGTTTTGTCTACTTGGATACAGTTTACTTAAAAAGCGGGAGAATATCTGTGAACTTTTACACTTTCAATGTGTGAACTACTGGTCTTGACTTTACTACTTTAAAATGATAAGCGCAATACGGTAGGGTTAATTTTTTTTAGAATTGGCCAGCCAACCAGCCATAAAATTATCCACTAACACTACCATGCTGGCTTCAATATCGCTGACGTTAACCGCGCCTGGCATGTTAGATATGGAGAGGGCATAAATACCATTAATGCTGGCCCAAAGTGTCTGGATAGCTAATTTATTGTCAGTGTCGCTACATTCTGGCAATGCTTTTAAAAACACGTTTTCAATCGTAGCAACATTTTTAGCAACCTGTTGCTGATACCATTTCGGTAATGGTTTGTCTTTAGGTAAGCGGTATTCAAACAGCAGTCGCCACCGGTTAAGGTTTTTGTTGGCATATTTAAAATAGCTTCGGAACAGCATGTTGAGTGAGACTTTTCGTTTTTTAAGCTGGGTTTCTTCCAGATAGGTGGCTATTTCGTCCAGGGTTTTGGCATTGATATGCAAAACGATGTCGGCCATGTTTTCAAAAACCATGTAAATACTGCCGACGGTATAGTCGATATCCATAGCAATTTTGCGAGCGTTGAGTGCCGCATACCCTTCTTCGCGGACGATGGCTTCGGCGGTATGCAAAATCATGGTGCTGATTTCTTCCAGGCTGTGTTTGTAGCGTCTAGCCATGTATACATCCTTTGAAGCGGATAATGATTTATTAAACCCCATTCGACGGGAGAAGGAATATAATTTCGTGACAGTATTATGATTTGTATAACCCTTTATCAAACCATGAACGGCTTGTTTTACGGTAGTGGAGCAGATGCTGTCAACGAAATTAGCTTTTTTCGGCCAACTTGCTGTGTCGGATGGAATAGGTAAAGTACACAATCAAACCAATCACCAACCAGACCACAAAACGCCGCCAGGTGAGAGCAGGTAAAAAACCCATTAACGCACCGCAAGACAGCATACCCAACACCGGAAACAACGGACTAAACGGTGAGCGAAAAGGGCGGTGCATATCCGGTTTAGTAATGCGTAATACGATAACACCCAGGCAGACCAGTACAAATGCCGCCAAAGTGCCGATATTCACCAGTTCGGCTAAATCACCAAGTGGCATCAAGCCGGCTATTGCCGCCATAAACACACCACAAATGACAATAACCCGCACCGGCGTTTGGGTTTTACAATTGACGTGATTGAAAAAAGGCGATAACAAACCATCACGAGACATGGCAAAAATAATGCGCGTCAATCCGTAGTAAAGCACCAGCATAACGGTGGTCAATCCGGCAATCACGCCGGTTGAAATCAGTGCTGATGCCCCGTTGAAACCGATCAATTTTAGTGCATGCGCTACAGGGGATGATACATTCAGGTCAGTGTAAGGGACAACGCCGGTGAGTAGCGCCGAAACGACAATATAAATGATGGTACAAAACGACAGCGAAGCGACGATACCAAACGGTAAATCCCGTTGCGGATTTTGTGCCTCTTCTGCGGCGGTAGATACCGCATCAAACCCCACATAAGCAAAAAATACCAGCGATGCGCCCGCTAAAACGCCAGTGGTTTTACCATCTGGCAAGACTTGATACCAGCCAAACGGCATGAAAGGATGCCAGTTTTCAGGATGAACATTAAACGCGGCAATACCGATAAAAATACTGATGGTAATCAGCTTAACAACTACCATCGCGTTATTGGCTTTTGCGCTTTGTTTAACGCCAATAATGAGCAGTAACATCAGTATTAAAATAATGGCTGAGGCAGGTAAATTAATCAGCCCGCCCAGCTTTGGGGCTTTGGTAAGCATATCCGGTAACGGTATACCCATAGCCGTCAACGCATTGTTGAAATACCCTGACCAGCCATTGGCCACCGCCGCGACTGAAATGGCATACTCCAGCAACAAATCCCAGCCGATAATAAAAGCCATTAATTCACCAAACGCAGCGTAACTGTAGCCATAAGCACTACCACAACCCCCGACTGCTGCCGATAATTCGGCATAAGCGAGTGCGGCAAATGCACAGGCAAATCCGGCGATAACAAATGACAATATGACCGCAGGGCCGGATTGCGTAGCGGCTGCAATGCCCGTTAATACAAAAATACCGGTACCGATAATGGCGCCTATGCCCAGAAAAGTCAGATCCCAGGCCGATAGGCAGCGATTGAGAGCCTGATCGGTATCACTGTGTGCGGTAATGTGTTTGGTGCGGAAAATTTGCATTGCCATAAAGCATCTCGTGGGTTGTGCGTTCGATTGAATGTGGCGAGGTAAAAAATACCTTCATTTTGAGTATAGCACAGACTGAAAGCTGCGAATAAGTGTGGCTCTAAATCGATTTGTTGCTGGTCAGACTACAAAACTACCCGATATTGACATCGAGCACTGTTGAAGTAATTACATCAAGCCAAAAAACATTAGGCTTAAGATAAATACGGCCATTAAACATCCTATCCAAGTGATTTTATTTAGCAATGGTAAGTCGTGCCAATACAGTTCGGCACCGATTTTGCCTCGGCGGCAAGCATCTACACAAGATTGACTGGTATCCATCAACGCATGGTAAAGATTTAAGATGGCATGGGACAGGTAATAAATGATGGCGAGTCCACCCGCAAGCATCAGATAAAAAACGATAGTCTGGGTGTCATGTATGCCGGTATGGAAAACGCTTTCTACGATTTTGTCGAGTATAGACTCGATCACTTCGAACAGGATATGCAGAGTTTCTAAAAACGTACCGATTAAGATGTCGTAGGTATTGATCAGGATACCCAGGATCACACCCATTATGCTTAATCTATAAATAATTTGTTTAAAGGTTATCGATGTCATTTTGAAAACTCATCTCCCACGATAATAGTTGATTACCTACTAATTTACCACTTGTTTGAGGTGTTTTGAGTTTACTGCTAACTGTTTAAAGGCCACGGAAAGAACGCAAAGCACAAGGTTTAAGAAGACCATTATGACGGCAACAAGAATGCGGTCTTTTCCGTGTTTTTTGTGGCTTCCGTGGACAAAAACTACACTCTGTTTTATCCACGGTGTTACGCAGAGGTTATATCAGCCTACCCACACTCTAGCATTTCTAAACAGGCGCATCCACGCACCATGCTCTTGCCATTCTTTGGGATACCAGGAGTTTTGCACGGTTCTAAAACAGCGTTCAGGATGTGGCATCATGATAGTAAAACGGCCATCGGCATTGGTCAATCCGGTAATACCGTCGGGTGAGCCGTTGGGATTAGCCGGAAAATCAGTGCATACCTGGCCATAATTGTTCACATAGCGTAACGCAATCAGGGGTGATGCGTCATGGCAAAATTCAGCGCGACCTTCACCGTGCGCGATAGCGACCGGTATTCTAGAGCCTTCCATACCCGCGAGTAGAATCGACGGTGATGGTTGTACTTCAACCATCGCGACACGCGCTTCGAATTGTTCAGACGTATTGCGCAGAAAACGCGGCCAGTGTTCAGCACCTGGAATAATGTCTTTCAGCCCAGACATCATCTGGCAGCCATTACACACGCCCAGGGCAAAGGTATCGGTACGTTGGAAAAAGGCGCTGAACTCATCACGGGCACGCGGATTAAACAAGATGGATTTAGCCCAACCGCCGCCAGCACCCAGTACATCGCCGTAAGAGAAGCCACCGCATGCGGCCAGGCCGACAAAATCTTGTAAACTGACACGGCCATAAATAATGTCAGTCATGTGGACATCAACACTGGCAAAGCCGGCCCGATCAAACGCTGCGGCCATTTCGACATGGCCGTTAACGCCTTGTTCTCTTAGAATGGCGATTTTAGGACGACTTAGCGCAATAAACGGGGCGCTGATGTTTTCATTAATATCAAAAGTGATATGGGCATGGAGACCAGGATCGTAGTTATCACTTATACGCCCAAATTGCTGCTTGGCACAATCATGGTTATCACGCAACGCCTGCATGCGGTAACTGACTTCTGACCACATCTGTTGCAATGCGCTACGGCTGGCTGAATACAGCATTTTTCCGGCCAACGATAGAGTTAAGTAAGGCGCTATAATCACTTGGCCAATCACAAAAGTGCAATCAATTAAACCGGCTTGTCGCAAAAAGCTCACCACTTCTTCGCATTCCGATTGGCGCACTTGCAACACCGCGCCCAGCTCTTCGTTAAACAAGCTGTCTAAGGCATTATCGCCGAGTTGATCCAAATTGAGTGCCGCGCCCAAGCGACTTGCGAACATCATTTCGGCTACGGTTGCTAATAAGCCCCCATCAGAGCGGTCATGATAAGCAAGCAGTTTACCCTGAGAATTTAGAATCTGAATCGATTCAAAGAAGGCTTTCATCAATTTCGGATCATCCAGATCAGGGCAGTCGCTACCCATTTGCCTATAAACTTGCGCCAACACCGAACCGCCTAGGCGGTTTTTACCCGCACCCAAATCAATTAAAATCAGTGCGCTATCTTCACCGCCTTGTAACTGCGGGGTCAGCGTTTGGCTAATATCAATAACCGGAGCAAACGCAGTGACCACCAATGATAACGGAGCGGTCATGGTCTTGTCACTGCCGTTATCTTGCCACACGGTTTTCATCGATAAAGAATCTTTGCCAACCGGAATAGCAATCTCCAAAGCGGGGCAAATATCTATGCCGACGGTTTTAACGGTATCAAACAAGGCGGCATCTTCACCGCTAACACCGGCGGCGGCCATCCAGTTGGCGGATAATTTAACATCCCGCAGTGAATCAATCCGCGCCGCTGTCAGATTGGTTAGGGCTTCGGCTATCGCCATGCGGCCAGAAGCAGGGGCATCAACAACCGCAATGGGCGCACGTTCACCCATTGCCATTGCTTCGCCAGTCAGGGCATGGAAACCGGACGCAGTTACTGCGACATCCGCAACCGGTACTTGCC
>NZ_FUKJ01000313.1 GCF_900163745.1 Crenothrix polyspora | reverse complement strand
AGATTGGGGCGCGTCCTTGCTGGGTGCAGATAAGCACTGGCTGCGCTGCACCGTGAACCGTCAGCAATCGTCCTTTGCAAAGGCCCGCAGCCTTCCTGCCGTTCACCGTTAAAATCCGGATTGTAGGCAATACCGGCTTCCTGTGAGGCGGCTAGATAACGTTGAGTTACCGGACTTAATCCTGGATGACTGGAAACCACCAATGGCCCCGACTGGCCATGATAGCTATCAACAAAATTTTGATTGGTTTCGGCTTTGATGAAATACGGCAACACCTCGTCATAGCTCCAGCCCGTGTTGCCAAGGCTCGCCCAGTGATCGTAATCAGCACGGTTGCCGCGTATGTAAATCATATAATTGATGGAACTGGAGCCACCTAAGGTTTTTCCTTGCGGGATGTAAATACGGCGGCCTTGCAGGTGGGGTTGTGGTTGGGTTCGGTCTCCCCAATCGTAGGGGCTGTCCTGTAACTGTGAAAACAATGCTGGTGTGCAAATGGCGGTGGCATCATCTTCACCGCCTGCTTCAAGCAATAAGACACGGCAGTTTGAGTCTTCACTTAGCCGGTTGGCGAGCACACAACCGGCTGAACCTGCACCGACAATAATATAATCAAAGATCGGTTTTGGCATTGCTAAATTCCCCGTGCGCGAATCTGCGATGACTATTTTTCATTAGCCAACTTCCTTTTTTGCACGTTCCAATAAATCATACTGTTTACGGGTAAAATAACTGCGATTGGCCTGGTTTTTTTCATGATGGTTCCCCAATTTTTTCCGGCATTCAGCGATCATGTTATTCATGCAATGGGTTGCGGTGCCTCCGGGTTCTGCCCGTGCCTGTATGGCTAGACTGATATCCAAAGCTGTTTTGAGCTGTTGTTCAGTCAGTTTAATAGCATACCCCAGAACTTTCTCGGCGGATTGCATCAATGTTTTGTGATCGAGTTCCAGTAGGCTTTTACCCCGATATTCGCTGGCCAGAGAAGCCACTATGTGATGGGCACTTCTAAAATCCAGCCCACATTCCAGTACCAGCATTTCAGCCAGGTCGGTCGCCAGTATCCAGCCAGTTTCCACCAATGCTTTGCCCCTGACCGCATTGAAACTGATGTCCTGCAACATTTCTGTCATTAATGCCACGGCATTGTTGACGGTTTGCAGGGCTTCGGGCAATTCACCGTATATCAACAACCTATTGTCGGGCTGGCCAGAAGGTGTTCTGACGCTGACGGTTACCGTAGTCAATACACCGATCATTTTATTGGCGACACCACGGATATGCGTCAACGCAAACGGGTTCTTCTTTTGCGGCATGATTTTACTGGCGCGGGCATGGCGGTCATCCAGTTCGACCAAGGCAAACTCCTGGCTGCTGTAGACCAGTAAATCTTCCGCCAGGCGACTGAGATTAATGCTGCACGTCGTCAGTATTGACGTGGCTTCAATGAATAAATCCGCCTGCCACATGGCATCGCGGGCATGGGGGATCAAGCCGTTGAAACCCAATAAATCCGCTGTGTGTTGCCGTCCCTGCAATAATCTTGAACCATTGGTGCTACCACAACCCATAGGGCTTAGATTAAGCCGCGTCGATATTGCCTCCAACCGTTCCAAATCCCGCAGGAGTGGGTAAGCGAAGCCCAATAAATAATGTCCGAATGTCGTTGGTTGCGCCGCCTGCAAATAGGTGTAATCGGGCATGGTGGACAGCGTGTGCTGTTCTGCTTTTTGCACCATCGCCAAAGCCAACGCTATCACTGTTTCGGTGAACTCAACAAGCAACTGCCGCATGACGAGAATAAATGCAGTCGTTGTCGCTTCCCGTCTGGCACGGCCTGCGCCTAGCCAGCCAACGGCATCGGTTCGTTCTGCCAACCAGGCTTCGCGGTTGGTGTAAATATCACCCCTATCGGCGG
>NZ_FUKJ01000438.1 GCF_900163745.1 Crenothrix polyspora | reverse complement strand
CCGTCGAAAGCCCAGGCTACTACTACGCCAGCGGCAAGCTGGATATTTTCGTGCCGCAACTGGAAGTGGAGGGCGTAGGCCGCATTTCCCTCCCCTTGTTACCCGTGCAGATGCAACAACTGGTGGCCGCTGCTGAACAAGCGCCGTTTGGCAAAGGCTCACAAACCTTGGTGGATATTGATGTCAGGCGCACCTGGCAGATTGATGCCGACCGTGTAAAAGTCGGTGGCAAACATTGGCAAGACAACCTGGACACTATCGTCAAACACTGTGTCCATGACTTGGGGGTAAGCGGTGATGTCAATGCCGAATTGTACAAATTGCTGGTTTACGATACCGGCAGTTTTTTTGTCAGCCACCGCGACACCGAAAAATCCCCCGGTATGTTTGCCACCCTGGTCATCGTCCTGCCCTCACAATACCAGGGCGGCGAACTGGTCATCCGCCATAAGCAACAGGAAGTCACCCTGGATTTACACGCAGAAGACAGCTCCGAAGTGGGTTATGCCGCCTTTTATGCCGATTGCCTGCACGAAATCTTGCCGATTACCGAGGGCTGCCGGTTAACCTTGGTGTATAACCTGCTGCGCACCAACAAAAAACTGCCTTTGCCCACGCCACCGGATTACCAGCATGAACAATCCACTGTGGCGGCCTTGCTGCGCCAGTGGTCGGCAGACTTGGCTTTAAAAGTTGACGACGTACCGGAAAAATTGATCTACCCCTTGCAACACGCCTACACCGAGGCCGAAGTCGGTTTTGATGCCTTAAAAAATGGCGATGCGGCGCTGGCCGATGTATTGATTGCCGCCTGCCAGACAGCCGATTGTGAATTGCATCTGGCGTTGGTGTCCATTGATGAAAGCTGCGATGCCGAATATTCCGGTTATAGCCGACGCGGGCATCATGGTGGTGAGGAATATGAAGCGGGGGAAGTGCTAGACCGCAACGAATCCATTTCCCATTGGCAGCGACCTGATGGCACGGTTTCCCCTTTACCCCATTTGCCGTTAAATGAAAATGAGTTTTGCCCACCAGAAGCCTTTGACAACATTGAGTTTGATGATGAGGAATTCCAGGAATACACCGGCAATGCCGGTGCCACCTTTGAACGCAGCTACCGCCATGCCGCCTTTGTGTTGTGGCCAAAAGCCTATTATTTGGCCATTGTCAACCAGGCAGGGATAAGTGCCTCGCTACCGGCACTGCATGATTTTTGTCGGCGCTGGGAAGCGGATGGCAAAGACCCTGCATCCAAATTATGGCAAGATGCCCATACCTTGGCCGGTTATATCCTAAGGGACAACTTGTTCAGCAGTAGGTATCCTATGAATGGCAGCCATCTGCGGCAGTTTTTAGACTATGCCACCCGTTTGGCTGATATCCAACACATCGATCGAGTATGGGCATGGCTGACAGAAAATGGCTTTTCTGAAAAAGATAATAGTACGGCTCTGGTACAAGCTGCCGAATTATTGCCTTGGCCCGAAGTAGTCCGTGGCGTGGAAAAAATGGTTGCCCTGAGTGCCGTCAAGAGCCAAGAAGCCTGTGCCGCCTTATTGGCCAGTTTTTGCAAAGCCAAACCGGAATCGGCCAAAGACTTGCTAACCTCGGTTTATACCCTGTTTAGCGCCTTACTGGGTGATCCGAGTCGTTTTCCCGACTTATTGCCTTGGCAACTTGCCAGGCTAACGGCTGATGTCGATTTGGTTGTTGATGTACTTCAGGGTTTCAGTGCCGTTGATGCCACTATGGCGGACAACGCCCTGGCCTATATGCTGGCGTGGCCTGCTATCTACAAGATGGATGACATCTTGCTACCCGCCACCTTGCGCTTAACAGAAGCGTCCAGTAGCCGCCACTTGCCCGTCGTAACCAGCTTGCGTGACGCTGTGCTGGCATATTTGCAGGCACGGGTTGCCCTGGAGTTGCAACCTCCAGCCGATTGGCGGCGTGATAACCAGCTAGGTAACTGCAAGTGTGCAGATTGCGCTGAATTGAAACAATTTCTGGCCAATGCAGAACAGGAGCAATGGGTTTTCAAAGCAGCAGAAGCGCGGCGCACGCATCTGGCTGGCGTAATTAGCCAACATAAATGTGATGTGGATTGCAAAACCCAAAAAGGCGGAACGCCCTATCGTTTGATCTGCACGAAAAACCAGGCCAGCTACCAACGCCGTGTTGACCAACGTACCCAAGATTTACAGCTACTCAATAAACTGGCTTGTTAGCATAGATANNTATGTACTCACTCACCCGCTTAATCCTCATTGATTCCGACAAACTCCTAGCGACAATCTATCGACGACCACCTAACAGCGATCCCAGAAGGCCACGGATAATTTGCCGCCCAACCGTACTACCCAGAGTACGCGCCGCACTCTTCAACAATACCTCACTGACACTTTGACGATTTTGCGAACTTCTGGATGCTTTGGGTTTGTCATCGCGTTCTGCTTCCTGTTCATTGGCTTCATGTAACGCCTTATTTTTGAGCATCTCGTAAGCCGATTCCCTATCCACCACTTGTTCATACTGACCTTTAAAAGGCGAACGACCGATAATTTCTTCGCGCTGTTGTGTACTAACGGGGCCCAGCTGAGATTCCGGCGGGCGAATGAAAATGCGTTCGACAGGTGTCGGGCTGCCGTCTTTATTCAGTATGGATACCAAGGCCTCGCCGGTTTTAAGTTCCTGAATGGCTTCCACTGTGTTGATGGCGGGATTGTTGCGGAAATTTTCCGCGACGCTTTTGACTACTTGCTGGTCTTTAGGCGTAAACGCTCTGAGGGCGTGTTGTATTTTAAGCCCCAGTTGTCCCAGAATGTCTTCAGGGATGTCCAGTGGGCTTTGGCTGATGAAATACACCCCCACGCCTTTTGAACGGATAAGGCGCACGATTTGCTCAATTTTGTCGGTTAGAGCTTTGGGTGCCTGATCGAACAATAAATGCGCTTCATCAAAAAATAACACCAGTTTAGGGCGGTCTGCATTGCCAACTTCAGGGAGATTTTCGAATAACTCGGATAATAGCCACAGCAAAAATGTGGCGTATAGCTTGGGTGATTTCGTAGTCAATACAGTAGCATCCAGCACGCTGATAACACCATTGCCGGAAAAATCAGTCTTACAAAAATCGGCCAACTTAAGGGCTGGCTCACCAAAAAACTGGTCTGCGCCCTGTTCTTCCAACACTAAAAGCTGTCTTTGAATAGCGCCCAAACTGGCCGATGCGACATTGCCATATTCAGCCTGAAGCTCTTTAGCGTTATCGCCCATCCAGGTCAGCATGGCGCGTAAATCTTTTAAATCCAGTAGCAACATGCCGTTATCATCGGCAATCTTAAAACAAGTGTATAAAACACCGGACTGGGTGTCGTTGAGCTCTAACAAATTGCCCAGTAATAACGGCCCCATGTCAGAGATGGTGGTGCGTACCGGATGACCGGTTTTAGCAAAAATATCCCAGAACACCGAAGGATTGCCACGCGGTTGAAAGCCAGTGATACCGATTTGCTGGATGCGTTCGTTAACTTTGTCATTGGGCTGCGCCGCTAAGGCAATACCGGATAAATCGCCTTTGATATCAGCCAGAAAAACGGGGACACCGATTTTAGAAAACGCTTCTGCCATAGTTTGCAGGGTCACTGTTTTTCCAGTGCCGGTAGCGCCTGAAATCATCCCATGACGATTACCCATTGCCGCATCCATAATGACTTGCGTACCCTTTTGACCACCAATTAAAATTTCCTGCATATTGATCTCCCGCGTTAAACAAATATACTGGTCATCGTAGCACAGAGGACAGTTGCAAGAAAGTGCGGCTCATCGTATCCAGCCAAGCCCTTTTTAGTGCAAAATAGCAGGCGCTTGCTGCGTTAATTTGCAGCTGGTGTAAAATATTTCCTGTGCGATTGGTCTTTTTAATAACGTGCCCTATTTTTTACAGGGCATTATCACAACAACATTTTGACGTATTGAGGTACATCATGGCAACGATAGCAGATCCCATCTTGGGCTCTTGGTATAAAGATATGGAGAACAATCTAACATTCAAAGTCATTAATATTGATGAGAATGCCGATTCCATTGAGGTACAGTACCTTAATGGCGATATAGGCGAATACGATCACGATAGCTGGTATGATTCAACGTTTGATTACATTGAGGATCCGGAAGACTGGACCGCCCCTTTTGATGAAATTGAGTCCGACGATCGCGGTTACACCGACACCGATGAGCACCGTGCGAATGATGATGACATGGACATTGAAGAATATCTGGATTAAGCAGGCACAGACTTTATGAGAATGACTTCTCAAGAATTTATGGATTGGCAGGCTAAGCGCATTACCTTATTGGCAATGTCTGGCGCAGGCAAGACGACGCTGGCCAATAAGTTACCCAAGAGCAAATGGTTTCATTACTCTGGCGATTACCGGATAGGCACTAAATACCTGCAAGAGCCGATTTTGGATAATATTAAGCGCCAGGCGATGAGCGTACCGTTTTTGCGGGAATTATTGCTGACCGATTCCATTTACATCCGCAGTGGTGTCACGGTGAATAATTTGGCACCGGTGTCCAGCTTTTTGGGTAAGCTGGGCGATCCGGCTTTGGGTGGGCTGTCTTTACAGGAGTTTAAACGCCGCCAAAAACTGCATTACCAGGGAGAAATTGCCGCGATGAACGATGTCCCCGAGTTTATCCACAAAGCCGAGGACATCTATGGCTACAAGCATTTTATCAACGATGCCGGTGGTAGCGTTTGTGAACTGGATGCGCCGGATGTATTGGAAACCTTAGCCAAAGAAACCTTGATTCTGTACATTAAGATTTCGCCGGCCCTGGAAAAAACGATTGTTGCTCGCGCAAAATCTGATCCTAAACCGTTATATTACCGGGAAAGTTTTCTGGATGAAAAGCTGGCTGAGTTTATGCGCCTAAAAAACTATTCTGCCACAGAGCATATCCCACCGGATGAATTTGTGTCCTGGGTATTTCCTGAGCTGTTTATGTCACGCTTACCGCGTTATGAGGCGATTGCAACCCAGTATGGCTATACGCTTGATGCAAACGATGTGGCCACCGTCAGCAACGAAGACGACTTTTTTAAGCTGGTGGCAAACGCCCTGGCCGCACAAGAAGCATAATGACTGGCTTGTTAGTGTCATGCCGTTAGTCGCACATACTGATTTACCGACATTTGAGCGCTTGCGCGAAGAAGGTGAAGATGTCTTGTCACCGGATCGCGCCAGCCAGCAAGATATTCGGGAAATCCATATTGGCCTGTTGAACATGATGCCGGATGCGGCACTGGAAGCCACCGAACGGCAGTTTTTCCGTTTGGTCGGTGCCTGCAATCAAATCGTGCAGTTTCATATCCATCCCTTTACTATTGAGGGACTGACAAGAAGCCCGCAAGCGCAGGCACACATCGACAAATACTATGAGCCGTTTGCAAAAATCAAACAGGACGGCCTGGATGCGTTGATTATCAGTGGCGCTAACGTCATCGGCACGCAATTGCAGCAAGAAGACTTTTGGCAACCATTGACCGAAGTGTTTTCCTGGGCAAAGGAAAATGTGACTTCCGTGCTGTGCTCGTGTTTGGCCACCCATGCGGTGATTCAATACTGTTATGGTATCGAGCGTACTCGCTTACCCGCTAAACGCTGGGGGGTCTTTTCGCATAAGCTGACCGATCGCAAACATCCACTGGTTGCCGAGATCAATAGCCGCTTTGATGTGCCGCATTCCCGTTTTAACGAAGTATTTCGTAGCGATATGGAACAGCAAGGTCTAAAAGTTTTGGCGGCAAGTAGCGATGCCGGCGTGCATCTGGCCGTCAGTCCCGATGGTTTTCGGATTGTGTTTTTTCAGGGACATCCTGAATACGATGATATTAGCTTGTTAAAAGAATACAAACGCGAGGTATTGCGGTTTTATCACGCGGAAATTGACGAGTATCCCCCATTTCCGGAAAACTATTTTAATGCCGCCGTATGTCAGGTTTTTTCGGCCTATCAACAGCAAATCATGCTCGCTAGAGAAACAGGGCAAACATTGCCCAGCTTTCCTGAAGAGGGGGTATTAGAGCATCTGGATAATACCTGGCGGGATACTGCCAAAGCAGTCTTTAATAACTGGTTAGGCAAAATTTACCAACTGACCAACCAAGATCGCCGCCTTCCGTTTATGGCGGGTGTTGACCCGAATAATCCACTCGGTTTATAAATGCACACTCAATTTTTGCAGCAGGCGATTGCTTTAGCGGTTGATAATGTTAAAACCGGTGCCGGTGGCCCCTATGGTGCGGTGATTGTTAAAGATAACCAGTTGATAGCGGCCAGCGGTAATAAGGTCACCCAAAACACTGATCCCACTGCCCATGCTGAAATCATGGCGATACGGCTGGCCTGTACAAAACTAGACAGTTTTCAGCTGCGTGACTGTGTGCTGTACACCAGTTGCGAGCCCTGTCCTATGTGTCTTGGCGCTATTTATTGGGCACGATTATCAAAAGTTTACTTTGCCTGTAGTCACCATGATGCGGCTGAAGCCAAATTTGATGACAGCTTTATTTATGAGCAAATCGCTATCTCTCCCGCTGAACGTAGTATCCCCATGCTCCATGTGAAGGTACTTAATGATAAGCAGCCTTTTGAGGCGTGGATGAGCAAAATCGACAAAATTCTTTACTGACCTGTCTGAAATTTAGCATACCAATCTGATTTTATGCCATATTAATTTACAATCACAATTTTATAAACAAAAACCAAACCAATGGTTAATTCGTTATCCCTCAGTATTCATTTCCGAATAGCCTCGACTGTGATATCGATACACCTCACATCATGACGCAACCTTGCAGCATCCGGCATACAATTTTAAGAGTTGCCGTTCCGATACGTTTGCATCGCCTGTTTGATTATCTAGCCCCCGAAAACAGTGTCAGTGAAGACTTCAAACCGGGCATGCGCCTGAAAGTTCCGTTTGGCCGCACTAGCAAGATAGCATTCCTGATCGAATGTGTTGAACACAGCGAAGTCGATAGCCACAAACTAAAGCCGATTGACGCGATTATCGATGCACAGCCGTTGCTATCGGAACAGGATATAGGCTTGCTGCACTGGGTAAGCCGTTATTACCATCACCCGTTAGGCGACGTTTACAGTACCGCATTGCCTGCGTTATTGCGTCAGGGCAAGCCGGCAATTATTCCGGTAGAAGAACGTTATGTGCTGACCGGACAGGGCAAGGCCATTGCTAGCGGGCAATTGCAACGCGCCCCCAGGCAAAAAGCACTGCTGGAAAAATTTCAAAGCCATCCCAGCCCTTTATCGGCATCCGAACTTTTTGTCTGGAATGAAAAGTGGCGAACAGCCCTTAAACCCTTACTGGAAAAAGCCTTGGTGCAAGTCACTGAACTTGACCTTACTGTAACACCTGTTGAGCCGTTGATGCGCAATGGGGCATTAATAAGCAATCCACAGCAGCAAGCGGCGATAGATACGGTATGCGCCAGTCTGTCGCAATTTGGCGTATTTTTGCTGGAAGGGGTGACAGGTAGCGGCAAAACCGAAGTCTATATGCAAATTATTCACACCGTATTGCAACAACAGAAACAAGTTTTGGTACTGGTGCCGGAAATTACCCTTACCCCGCAGCTGGAAGAACGTTTTCGGCAGCGCTTTTCGGTAGGGATAGCGGTATCACATTCCAAATTGACGGACAGTCAGCGCAGCCTGGCCTGGCTAAAAATGCAGCAAGGTGTCTGCTCGATCATGTTGGGTACACGCTCGGCACTGTTTACGCCACTCAAAAACCCTGGCCTGATTATTCTGGACGAAGAGCATGATACGTCGTTTAAACAGCAGGAAGGCTGTCGATTTTCCGCACGCGATGTCGCGGTGGTGCGCGGCAAGATGCTGTCGGTTCCTGTGCTGATGGGATCAGCGACACCGGCTCTGGAAAGCTTGCATAATGTGGCCAAGGGGCGTTATCAATTATTGCATTTACCGCAACGGGCTGGAAATGCCGTGCCACCGACATTTCAATTGCTGGACATCCGCAACAAAAGAATGCAGGAGGGGCTGAGTGCCACACTGATTGCGGAAATTAAAAATACCCTGGCCAAAAATGAACAAGTCTTGCTGTTTCTCAATCGACGTGGTTTTGCGCCGACGCTGATTTGTCATGGCTGTGGCTGGGTCATGCGCTGTGTGCATTGTGATGCCAACATGGTAATTCATGCCCAGGAGAAATTGCTGCGTTGTCATCATTGCGGCGGCGAACACCGCCTGATTAAAAACTGTCCGGCCTGTAAAACTGACCAGTTAATGCCCTTGGGCTTGGGGACAGAGCGCGTAGAAAACCTATTGATGACTTTATTTGCCGATAAAACCATTGTGCGGCTTGACCGGGATTCCACCAAACTGAAAGGCTCATTAGAGCGTTATCTGTCAGATATTAACGACGGCAAGGCCGACATTATTTTAGGGACGCAAATGCTGGCTAAGGGGCATCATTTTAGCCAGGTGACGATGGTGGCCATGCTGGATGTGGAT
>NZ_FUKJ01000029.1 GCF_900163745.1 Crenothrix polyspora | reverse complement strand
ATCCAGGGGCTTGGTCATTGCCTGTGGGGTAAGTATGGTCAGCACGCCATCAACGTTGGGGTCTTCCAGGCAGGCTTTGACGGCAAGATGATAACGGTCAGCCTGGGCATCACCGATAATATCCACGGGGTTGCCCTGTGGCCAGGTAGGTGGCAGCACCTGATTAAGTTTTTCAATTGTGGTATCTGACAAGGTAGCCATGACGACACCCAGGTCGGCTGCACAATCTGTCGCCAACACGCCGGGACCACCACCATTGGTGACTATGGCCAATCGATTTCCAGTGGGGTGAAAGCCGCAGGAAAGCGCCTTGGCCACGGAAAATAACTGGGTCACCGATTGTACGCGCACTACCCCAGCCCGCCGTACAGCAGCATCGAAAGCATCATCCGACCCCATCATAGCTGCGCTATGGGACATAGCCGCTTTGGACGCGCTAGCATGACGGCCTACCTTGACCAGAATAACCGGCTTGGTGCGGGCGGCAGCACGTATCGAACTCATGAAGCTGCGGGCGTTACGAATCCCTTCTATATAAAGCAGGATACTCTGGGTGCTGGCATCCGATACCAGGTAGTCGAGAATCTCGCCAAAATCCAAATCTATCGACAAACCCATGGACACCACGCTGGAAAATCCAACATCATTGGTTTTTGCCCAGTCCAGAATAGCCGTACACAAGGCACCGGACTGCGACACAAAGGCGAGGTTACCCTTATTGGCGCTGCCTTTGTTAAAGGTGGCATTAAGGCCTATGTCAGGGCGCATCACACCAAGGCAGTTTGGGCCGAGCAGGCGAATATTATAACGCCGCGCATTATCCAGTACCGCACGTTCCAACGCCTGGCCTTTTGCTCCTGTTTCACTGAAACCTGCGGTAATGATGACAGCAGCTTTAACCTTATACTTACCGCATTCCTCAATAATGTCCGGCACTGTCCGCGCAGGCGTGGTAATCACGGCCAGTTCAACAGGCTCACTTATTTGCGAGATTGATGCATAAGCTTTACAGCCCTGAACCTTCGGGTGTTTAGGGTTGATTGGATAAAGTGTACCTTGATAACCACTTTGCAGCATGTTTTGGAACACAATTTGCCCAACGGAATCAATACGGTCACTGGCACCAAATATGGCAACGGATTTAGGTGAGAAAAGCGGTTTGAGATAGTGCTGGCTCATAATCATATCCTGTTAAGTCTGGGTTTAATGCGTGGTGGATTCAATTGCAGAGGTGGCAATATAAGTCGATACGTATATCAACGTGACTCAAACATAACATCATACACCTCTGCAAAATACCCAGCATCGGCGCTACATGAATTTGATTCATAAATGTTTTACGCCGTTTGGCAATCATAATAGTGAATAGCCTACAATTAAGTTAGAATCTAAATACACATCAATATGAGTTTTAGTCTGTAAGGTGATTTCCACGAAAGAATATCCCAAATAAAACTTTATGTGTCCACGAAAGGCACGAAAAACACAAAAAAGAGCTTTATATTTCGTGCCTTTCGTGTTTTTCGTGGACAATTCTTTTGGTAGATTCATTATTAGAAATCTCCTAAGCCCTAATCACTCAACAAAATTAAATAGAAAACTATGCATCCTGGCTTTTTTAACCACTTATTGCTCATCAGCCAATTTGAACTCAAACGGTTTTTTGCAACCCGCAAAGGCCTGCTATCTTTGCTTACTTTTGCGGTCGTTTGGTATTTTATCCTGCTGTATCCACTACGATTTGCTGCCGATATGGTAGTACAGGGAAAAGGCTTTATGGAAGGCTCCAGTTTTTTTGATTTTATCGGGCTTAGCTCATTACAGCATTGGTCAATTGCTGAATTCGCCGTTTACTGGCATTTTGCACTGTTTATATTCCCAATGTTGAGCATTACCCTGGCGGCCGATCAAACCTGTTCAGATCGGGAACGCGGCACGTTACGTTTTATCACCTTGCGCAGCAGTCGCGACAGTGTCTTTTTTGGACGGTTTGCTGGGGTTATGATTATTCAGGCATTGTTAATTAGTGCAACGGCCTTAACCACCCTGGGATTGGTGCTGTATCGTGATGCTACGCTGCTTTCTTCCGCATTGCCCAATCTGTTAGCTATAACGGTAAGTGTTGTGCTGGCCGTTCTGCCGTTTACCGCCATGATGGCAGCATTATCCGCCAAGGTTAAATCTGTGCGCCAGGCAACTCTCTGGGCTATTCTGATCTGGACGTTTCTCGCCGGTATACTCAGCATTTTAGCTTACTATCTGCCGGCACTGGCTTTTTTTAAATGTCTGATCCCAGGCTACCAATTGTCTGATTTGACGGAACTGTCAGAGTGGCAAACCTTGCAACTGGCTTATATCCCGCTCTTGCAAAGCCTGGTTTTATTAGCCGTAGGACGCTGGATAATGGCAAGGCAAGCACTATGAAAACCCCGCTTATTCAATGCCAACAGCTTAGCCACGTTTATTCGGGAAAATTCGCACTCAACAATCTCAACTTTGAGCTGAATGCAGGTGAGCCTATCGGATTAGTGGGTCCTAATGGTGCCGGTAAAACCACTTTGCTCAGCATCTTATCTGGCTTTTTGCGCCCGACTTCCGGTACCGTCAGGCTATTTGGATACTCGCCTGGTGCAGGGCAATTGATTGGTAAAGTCTCCGCCCTGCCGCAAGATGCAAAACTAGATCCAAGCTTTACCATAATAGAGCAACTGGTTTTTTATGCCCGCCTACAGGGCTTAACCAGGCAACAGGCGATTCTGGAAGCCAGCCGAGTTTTAGAAGCGGTAACGCTAAAGGATATTGCACGCAATAAACCGCAGGTACTCAGTCACGGTATGGCCAAACGGGTAGCGATTGCTCAAGCCCTGATCGGAAAACCGGCACTGGTATTACTGGATGAGCCTACTGCCGGACTTGATCCGGTTAATGTCCGAACAGTACGTTCAATCATTGCCGAACAATCATCAGAGGCAACTTTCGTTATTAGCTCCCATGATTTAACGGAACTGGATCGCTTGTGCCAGCAAGTTTTATTATTGGAAAACGGCATTTTGCAGCCAGAACATGCCACAGCAAGCGATCAACAGCTGACCACTCGCTTTATTACCTTGCAGATGGAAACTTGTCCGGCAACGCAGGTTATGGCTAAATTCCAGGTTTTAGCAGGTGTCTTACAGGTCACCAATCCACAGAAAAATGAATTTATTGTGGCCTATAACCCCGACGTAGAATCCAAAATGGATTTGCAACTGATGCAGTGTATCAATGCTAATGATTGGCACTATCGACAGTTAAGCCACGGTAAGACGCTGGAAGAAAAGCTGTTTTTTAGCGAGTAACCCTATTCTCTATCAACAACGCCTAATCGAATAGTGAGCCTGATAATATTACAAATAATCATTAAACAATGGGATAAAAGCCAAAGAACCCCCGCCCATGTTTTGCAACGCGCGGCCATCGCTAATCAACAGCCAATATACGTACCACCGGCTGTTTATGTTTTAGATAATCGCTGTGTTATCGATCAGCATGGTGATGATATTCAAGGCGGTCGCGTTAAGTATCCAAAGGTAGTGGATCGCGCTATCAGCTTCGACCGATTTCGAATCAATTTGGATAACAAAAACCTTGCGTATTGCGGTAGCAAAGCAAATGAAGCTCCCATAACCCTGGGTTCTATCAACAATCAATGGATACAATGCAAATACAATGGCCGGTATAGTGTCTTCGAGTCCGAACTGTATTATTGGCTGTACGAAGAAGTCACTTTAAACACTATTTGGCTAGACCAATTCGATGACAGCGTATTTTTAAATACCGAGCCTGTGATTGTCTATGAAGATTTTAATGATCTCGATACGCTGAGAAAATAACTTACAAAATAGCCATGTCGAAGGGCAAGTGGTTCATGGCTACACAAGCCCAGCACGAACGGTTGTTAAAAATCTATCCGACAAATCAAGGCTAGCTGATTACTATTTTACGGCAGCAATTTTGACTATTTTAGATTCACAGACATCACCAAAGTGATTTTTATAATCCAGCATGGATCGCCTTATCACTTCGTGGGCTTCATCACGGCCATACACATGGGTGATTTCGCAGACGCTTTTTTCAGAAGGCAGGTGTTTATAAGTCAGAAAATAATGTTTCAATCGGTCAATGTAAGAGGGTGGGCAATCTGATACATCTTGCCATTGCCGATAGAACTCATCGCCTTTCATGACCGCAATAATTTTATCATCCGCTTCGCCGCCGTCCAGTAAACGAAAACCGCCAATCGGCACAGCTTGTAGCAGGATGTCACCGTGTGTTACCGTGCGTTCGCTTAACACGCAAATATCCAGTGGATCGCCGTCGCCATGAGGTACTTTTTTACCTGATTTTAATGTGGCATAGGCTGCAACACTTTCGGCGCAATAAGTGCGAGGGATGAAACCATAAAGTGTCGGGATCATATTGGAAAATTTTTGTGGTCGGTCAATTTTTAAATAACCGCTATCTTTGTCGATTTCGTATTTCACGGTATCGGAGGGCACAATTTCAATGAATGCCGTCACCACAGACGGACAATTATCGCCAGGGTTGATGCCGTGCCAAGGGTGTGCTCTGTAGTGCATAGTCATATTTTACAATCGCTTTTGTCTAGCTAGACAAGTAGTTAAGAAAGGGGGCTGGGGGTGATTTGCTTAGCAGTGCCAATCAAGCCATAAAAACGGTTATCGAAGGTTCAATGCAAGCCATTAAACGCATGATATCTTATGTTAGAAATATAAACCAAGATGGATTTTAAATAGAAATAGCGGCCTTGATGGGGTCGTGCGCTTGGTAAGCACTGATTTCAAAATCTTCATAACAGTAATCAAATATCGATTCAGGTTTACGTTTGATGATTAACTCAGGTAACGGGTAAGGTTTGCGCGTTAATTGCAATTTGGCCTGTTCCAGATGGTTTAAGTATAGATGGACATCACCACCTGTCCAGACCAAATCACCGACTTCCAGATTACATTGCTGGGCAATCATGTGCGTTAACAAAGCATAACTTGCGATGTTGAAAGGTACACCTAAAAAAGTATCGCAGCTACGCTGGTACAGTTGACAAGACAGTTTGTTGTTGGCGACATAGAACTGAAACAGCGCATGACAAGCAGCAAGCGCCATCTTCCCCTGTGCGACATTCTGTTGTGGGCTGATGCGCTCATCCGGCAAATCGGCAACATTCCAGGCGGAAACAATCAGTCGTCGGCTATTAGGTGTAGCTTTGATTTGTTCAATCACTTGCTGAATCTGGTCAATATGCTGGCCATCCGGCGTAGGCCAAGAGCGCCATTGATAACCATACACAGGGCCTAAATTACCCTCTGCATCCGCCCATTCATTCCAGATGGAGACATTATTGTCGGTCAAAAACTTAATGTTGGTATCACCGTTCAGAAACCACAGTAATTCATAAATGATCGATTTTAGGTGAATTTTTTTGGTGGTCACTAACGGAAAACCTTGCGCCAAATCAAAGCGCAATTGGTGACCAAAGAGAGATAACGTACCGCTACCGGTTCTATCGCCTTTCGGGTTGCCTTCTTGGAGAATTTTGTTGAGTAATTCTAAATAGGGTTGCATTAGCTTGGTTTTAAAAAGGGTATGTTGCGCCCCATTAAAACAGCTATGCCTTAAAAAGACTAGCTGTTGCTAGATAAACGCCGTATTTCATATTTGTTCACAATACCCTTAAAACCGGGGATTGCTACAGTGAGTGATTAGCGCAGATTATTGATGATGGCCAAGGTTGGAGCCGATTGATTCATGGTGTAAAAATGCAAGCCTGGTGCGCCGCCATCCAGCAATTGTTGACATAACTTGCTGACCAATTCCGTACCGAACGCTTGTATGGCGGTGCGATCATCACCATAACTTTCCAGACGTTTACGCATCCAGCGTGGAATATCGGCACCACACATTTCTGAAAACCGGAACAGTTGTGTGTATTGGGTAATTGGCATGATGCCTGGAATAATCGGTATCGTGATACCATTTTTTTCGCAGGTGTCGACAAAGTAAAAATAGGCTTCCGCATTATAAAAATACTGGGTAATCGCCGCATTAGCACCGGCTTCTACTTTACGTTTAAAATTTTTGAAATCATCTGCTGCGCTATGGGCTTGCGGATGGATTTCGGGATACGCCGCTACATGGATATGAAAATATTCACCCGTTTCCTGACGGATGAATTCAACCAGCTCATTGGCATAACGGAATTCACCAGGCGACATCATGCCAGAGGGTACATCACCCCTTAAAGCCACAATACGCTTAATACCGTGATCCTGATAATTCTTTAAGATGCTGTGGATATTGTCTTTAGTAGAGGCTACGCAGGATAAATGCGGTGCGGCAGATAAACCTTGCTCCTGAATACCCACGACAGTATCGAAGGTTTTATCGCGTGTTGAACCACCCGCACCAAAAGTAACCGAAAAAAATTCGGGATTAAGTGTGCTTAAGGTGTTGTGAACAATTTTTAAGTTCGCTGCGCCTTCTTCAGTTTTTGGCGGGTAAAACTCGAAACTGAACATCTGTTGATTGTTTTGTGATGGCATAGTGTCATGTTGGCCGGAATGACCTGAATCAATCCGGCCTAGAATGTAATCGGAATTAATAACGGTAATGATCGGCTTTATAAGGCCCTTCAACAGGAATATTAAGATACTTAGCTTGTGCATCAGTTAATACTGTTAAGTTCACGCCTATTTGAGCCAGATGCGACCGTGCTACTTTTTCATCCAGTTTTTTAGGCAAGATGTAAACTTTGTTTTCATAACTGGCGGCATTTTGCCACAGCTCCAGTTGCGCCAACACCTGGTTACAGAATGAATTGGACATTACAAAACTAGGATGACCCGTTGCACAGCCTAAATTCACCAAACGGCCTTCCGCCAATAAAATTAATTTTTTACCGTTAGGCAAAATAACGTGGTCAACTTGTGGCTTGATATTGTCCCAGGTGTACTGGCGTAAAGATGCAATGTCAATTTCTGAGTCAAAATGGCCGATGTTACAGATAATGGCCTGGTCGCGCATGGCCAGCATGTGTTCATGGCGGATAACATGGAAGTTACCGGTTGCGGTGACAAAAATATTGGCAAGTGGCGCAGCTTCTTCCATGGTCACTACGCGATAGCCTTCCATAGCCGCTTGCAATGCACAAATTGGGTCAATTTCAGTGATCCAGACGGTAGCTCCCAGACCACGTAAAGACTGGGCGCAGCCCTTTCCAACATCACCGTAACCACAAACCACGGCTATTTTGCCAGCGATCATGACATCGGTAGCACGCTTGATACCATCAACCAACGATTCGCGGCAACCGTAGAGGTTGTCGAATTTTGATTTAGTCACCGAGTCATTTACGTTAAACGCAGGGACTTTCAGGTTGCCTTTAGCAACTCTTTCGTAAAGGCGCAGCACGCCAGTGGTAGTTTCTTCCGAAAGGCCTTTGACATCCGCCATTAATTCAGGGAATTTATCGTGCATCATATTGGTTAAGTCACCGCCATCATCCAAGATCATATTTGGATGCCAGCCGTTAGGCCCAATAATGGTTTGTTCAATACACCAATCGGCTTCGGCTTCCGTCTCGCCTTTCCAGGCAAATACCGGCACGCCAGATGCTGCTATGGCAGCGGCGGCATGATCCTGGGTAGAAAAAATATTGCACGATGACCAGCGCACTTCTGCGCCTAATGCGGTCAAGGTTTCAATCAAAACCGCCGTTTGGATGGTCATGTGCAGACAACCGGCGATGCGTGCGCCTTTTAAGGGCTGTGCCGCACCAAATTCTTCACGCAATGCCATCAAACCTGGCATTTCGGTCTCAGCGATATTGATTTCTTTGCGACCCCAGCCAGATAGGGCGATGTCGGCAATTTTGTAGTCGTGTTGATTCATGTTATTTTTTGTAGGTAATGTGTTTAGAGTTAATTTGTATTTTTTCCACGCATCTATTACCGCTTGTTTTTCATTATTCAAGCTCTTAATGCCATGCACACCTTGTCCTGGCGTAGATGGTGTAAACTCAAATAGAGCATCGTCCCAGTCTATCCATTCAACAGGAAATCCTATTGTTTGAGCATATTCAGATTTACTAGCATCATAACGGTAACTTGCTACGCCATCAACGGACATCTCACAAATGCCCATGACTCGCGTTCCTTCTATTCCAACTATTAAATCACCCTTCTTAACATCCATTAAGTTCCACATGACAGATGAGCATCTTGAAGCGTTTCTGTGATCGTCATCACTCCACCAATTCTTACCTCGGTAGGCAACATCGCCTAATAGCCGAATAACTTGAATAAATGTATCTTTGTTATTAGGATAAAATAACTTTAATGAGCTTAAGTCTTTTAAGTGGCACCAGCCTTGGGCAACAACTTTCCTACCCTTTAATTCTAAATATGAAGAATATTCATCATTTTTATCTATTGCTAGCCACCATGTTTTCATAGTTAACTAAAGGCCAGCAGATTGCTGCAAAGCGTCAACCTTGTCGAGCTTTTCCCAGCTGAAGGTATCTTCTGTACGGCCGAAATGGCCGTAAGCTGCCGTCGGCAGATAAATAGGTTTTAATAAATCGAGCGTGGCAATCAAACCTTTAGGACGCAGATCGAAATTGTCGCGTACTAGCTGCTCTAAACGATCTTCACTCAGTTTGCTGGTACCAAAAGTTTCAACACTGATAGATGTCGGTTCAGCCACACCAATGGCGTAAGAAACTTGAATTTCACAGCGTTCCGCTAAACCAGCTGCAACAATATTTTTAGCGACATACCGCGCCATGTAGGCTGCGGAACGGTCAACCTTGGAAGGATCTTTACCAGAAAACGCACCACCACCGTGACGCGCCATACCGCCGTAGCTGTCCACGATAATTTTACGGCCGGTTAAGCCGCAATCGCCAACAGGACCACCGATAATGAATTGACCCGTTGGGTTAATAAAGTATTTGGTATCTTTATGCAGCCATTCTTTAGGCAGAATGGGCAAGATAATCTCGTCCATGACTGCTTCGTGCAGGGCTTTATTGCTGATTTCGGGTGAATGCTGGGTTGACAATACCACGGCATCAATCGCTACCGGCTTATTGTTCTCATAGCGGAAAGTAATTTGGCTTTTAGCATCAGGACGCAACCACGGCAAGGTTTTATTCTTGCGAACTTCGGCCTGACGTTTAACCAGTAAATGTGAATAGGTAATCGGCGCAGGCATGTAAACATCGGTTTCATTACTGGCATAACCAAACATCAAACCTTGATCACCAGCCCCTTGTTCGTGGTTAGCATCTTCGTCAACACCCATCGCAATATCGGCAGACTGTTTGCCGATGGCATTCAATACCGCGCAGCTTTGGCCATCAAAACCAATATCGCCGTTATCATAGCCGATATCGCAAACGACTTTACGTACTAACGCCTCAAGATCCACCCAGGCATCGGTGGTGACTTCACCGGCCAGTATCACCATGCCGGTTTTAACCAGTGTTTCACAGGCAACACGAGATTTAGGGTCTTGCGCCAATAAAGCATCCAATACAGCATCAGAAATTTGGTCGGCAACTTTATCGGGATGCCCTTCGGATACGGATTCGGATGTGAAAATGAAGTTGTTGCTCACGTTACCACCTTGATTGGAAATATGACAGATATACAAAAGGCTGCATTAAGCAGCCTTGGGGATTTTGGTGGGCCCTGTAGGACTTGAACCTACGACCTGCCGATTATGAGTCGGACGCTCTAACCAACTGAGCTAAGGGCCCTGTATTGCTTAACTATTCGCCATCTAAAAAACAGCGTAGTTGTTCTGATCTTGACGGATGCCTCAATTTTCGCAGCGCCTTGGCTTCTATCTGGCGTATGCGTTCACGAGTCACGTCAAACTGTTTACCCACCTCTTCCAGGGTGTGGTCTGTGTTCATGTTGATGCCAAAACGCATACGCAAAACCTTGGCTTCACGAGCTGTTAAACCAGCCAGTACATTTTGCGTCGATTCACGTAACCCGGCAATGGTTGCAGACTCAACAGGTGACAATACTTTAGCATCTTCTATGAAATCTCCCAAATGCGAATCTTCATCATCGCCAATCGGAGTTTCCATAGAAATCGGTTCTTTCGCTATTTTCAATACCTTACGAACTTTGTCTTCTGGCATTTCCATGCGATCAGCCAGCTCTTCTGGGGTCGCTTCGCGCCCCATTTCCTGTAAAATTTGCCGTGAAACCCTGTTCAATTTATTGATGGTTTCGATCATGTGTACCGGAATACGTATAGTCCGGGCTTGATCGGCAATGGAACGGGTAATCGCCTGTCTGATCCACCAGGTAGCATAAGTTGAAAACTTATAGCCACGGCGGTACTCAAACTTGTCAACTGCCTTCATCAAACCAATATTACCTTCCTGAATTAAATCAAGAAATTGCAGGCCACGGTTAGTGTATTTTTTCGCAATCGAAATCACCAATCTTAAATTGGCTTCAATCATTTCTTTTTTGGCACGCCGAGCTTTGGCTTCACCTATGGACATGCGACGGTTAATATCTTTTAAGCCACTGATGGTTAAGCCGAATTGTTCTTCAATGCCAATCAGTGCTTTTTGCGCTTTCTTGATGTCTTTTTCGTATTCTTTGATGACTTGAAAATATTTTCCATCGGCAGTTAAGTACTGATTGATCCAGTCAAGATTGGTTTCATTTTCAGGAAAAATAGAAACAAAGTCCTTACGCGACATTTTTGCTTTATTAACAAAAATATCCATGATGATACTTTCTTGTTCACGGGTAGCAGCAACGCCATCCGGGATAATGCTGGCCAGTTTTTTTAAGTACTGGGGTGTCCATTTAAATTCCATGAACAATTCGGCCAATGCTTCAAGTGCCTGCTCAGTCTTTTCACTGGTGTAGTCGTGTTTTTTGATGGTAGCAGAGACTGTTTGTAGCTGCCCCCTAAGCACTTCAACTTTTTCTTTGATGTCATCGTAATTGATGCCTTTCAATTCATCTTCAGCACTTGTTTCCGTTTCTGCATCTTCAACAATATCATCCAATGCTTGAGAAATAATCAGCTCTTCAGGTTCTGACAAGTCCACCAAGCCGGAAATTAAATCGGTGAGTCGAATACCACCCTCCTCGCTGGAAATGTTATCGAACGAGTGTATGAAATCTTCAACGACCACACAAGAGCGTGCCAGCGCCTTAATCAGCTGCTGTTGGCCTTCTTCAATGCGTTTGGCGATTTTAAGTTCGTCGGCACGGGTAAGTAGCTCAACTGAGCCCATTTCACGCATATACATACGCACAGGGTCGGTGGTGCGGCCAAATTCACTATCGACAGAAGCTAAAGCGGCAACTTCTTCAGCATCTTCATCATCGGTAGTTACTGCGGCTTGATCGGTGATCAGTGAATCTTCGTCGGGAGCAGATTCATAAACCTGAATACCCATATCATTAATCATGCTAATGATATCTTCAATTTGTTCAGGATCAACAATATCAGGCGGCAAGTGATCGTTAACCTCGGCGTAAGTCAGATAACCCTGGACTTTGCCTTTAGCAATCAGTTGTTTAAGTTGAGACTGTTGTTGCTCTTGATTCATTAGGTATTCACCGAATAGTCTATTTCAGAAATGGGACTATGCTTAAATCCGCCATTATACTATAGATTATAACTTTGGACAGCACACTATTTTTGTGCTAATAATTTAAGCAGCGTTTCTTTTTCGTGTGGCAATAAAGCTGCGCCTTTATTCAGCAGCTTTTCCAGCGTGTTCGACCTGGCATGACCCAGCAATCTATCGAGTGCATCCCTGAAGGTAATTTCCACTTTATCTTCGGGCAACTTTAAATCCAGCATAATAAGCTTTTTTACCGTATTTTCCTGGGCATTGTCTCGGTAAAGCTCCATTAAAACTGTCGCGCTGCTGGGGTGATAGTCAGTGATGGTTTTTACGACAGCTTTGAGTAATTCAGCACCGGAAAACTCCAGCTCGTCCCAATTAATATCTTTTTGCTCAATCAGAGTTATGAGCTGGGGGTTCTGTAGCAATAATGCAATGGCTGTGCGGGCCGATGATAATCGACCCACGTTTCTGGCTTTATTTTGTGGTGAGTCATGCTGTTCTGAATTGAATGTAACCGCTTTTTCTGGAATATCCAGCGTTGCCAAACCTGATGCCTCCTTAAGATGTATCAACATCATTTCTTTAAAGGCACTTTCCGGTAATTTTTCCAAATACGGCTTGGCCTTGGCGACCAATTGGGCGCGACCCTCCATTTCGGACAGGTTTAAATTGGCTGAGATGTGCTCAAAAAAATACGCCGACAAAGGCTGCGCCGTATTTACCCGCTCGGTAAATTCTAACAAGCCTTCCTCACGCACCAGTGAATCTGGGTCGTGGCTGTTTGGCAAAAGCATAATGCGGATTTGCCTGCCATCTTTCATGCTGGTGAAGGCGACTTCCATCGCTCGCCATGCGGCTTCCCGTCCGGCCTTGTCACCATCAAAGCAAAAAATCAATTCCGCTGAAAAACGAAACAGCAAGTCCAGATGCGCCTGAGATGTTGCTGTCCCTAGTGTTGCGACGGCGTAATTAATGCCGGCTTGCGCTAAGGCAATCACATCCATATAGCCTTCAACGATTAAAATACGTTGCGGCTTGGGATTGGTTTGCAGTAATTCATAGAGGCCATACACCTCTTTGCCTTTATGAAACAGTGTAGTTTCAGGGGAATTCAGGTATTTGGGCAAAGAGTCGTCCAAAACCCGACCACCAAAGCCGATAACACGACCTCGCTTGTCCCGGATAGGAAACATGATGCGATGACGGAAACGGTCGTAAGCTGAACCGTCATCACGCGCAACCAGAAGCCCTGCATCAATGAGGGTATTTGCGGCAAAACGTTCGGTCAGTGTATTCCAGGCATTAGGCGCGTAGCCGAGCATAAATTGACTGGCAATGTCACCGGTGACACCGCGATTTTTCAGATAATCGACTGCTATTTTGCCGTCTTTGCTGGCGCGTAGCTGTTGTATATACAAGGCAGCCACTTGCTCCATCAGCAGATACAGATTGCTGACAGTGTCTTTATTTTGCGCGGGCTGATTATTGGTCGATTCACGCGGCACATCAACCCCTGCAAACGAGGCTAAATCTTCAATCGCCTCAACAAAATCCAGGTGATTGAACTCCATCACAAAACTGATGGCATTGCCGCTGACCCCGCAGCCAAAGCAATGGTAAAACTGCTTGGCGCGGTTAACAGAGAAACTGGGGCTTTTTTCGGTGTGGAACGGGCAGCGTGCCGAGTGGTTAGTGCCGACTTTTTTGAGCGGCACGTAGCTATCGATCAGGTCGACAATATCAATCCGCGTTAATAGATCATCGATAAATTCGCGTGGAATCCTGCCGCCAGACACTAGCTTACCCTGACACGTAACTTACCCAGCTAATGCGGATTTGATCTTGGCACCGACCACAGCCATGTCAGCGCGTCCTTGCATATTGGCTTTTAGCAGGTTCATGACTTTGCCCATGTCTTTAATGGACTCAGCACCCGATTCGGCTATAGCAGCCTGAATCATGGTATCAATCTCGGCTTCACTCAGTGCTTGCGGCAAATAATCCTGAATGACGACAAGCTCAGCTTCTTCAATAACGGACAGGTCAAGCCGTCCGGCATCGGTGTACTGCCTGATAGACTCACGGCGCTGCTTGACCATTTTGTCCAGCACCTGGAGAACGCGTGCGTTATCCAAGGTAATCCGTTCATCAACTTCAACTTGTTTGATAGCCGCCAAAATCAGGCGAATAACGCCTAGTTTGGCTTTTTCGCCGCCCTTCATGGCGGCTTTCATATCATCCTTGATACGATCTGTTAACAAATCCATCGGTGTGCCTTGCTTACAGAGTAGGACGGCCGCGACGCAGATTTTTCAGTGCATAACGCTCACGCGCCAATTTTTTCAAATGGCGTTTAACAGCGGCAGCGCCTTTGCGTTTACGTTCTGCAGTGGGTTTTTCGTAAAACTCACGGCGACGTACTTCGGCTAAGACACCAGCTTTTTCGCAGGCGCGTTTAAAGCGACGAATCGCGATGTCGAAAGGCTCATTTTCTTTAAGTTTGACTGAAGGCATTTATTGATCCAAGTGTGTTAATATCTAACGGTTTAGGGTAATTGAACCCTGTAAATAAACAGAACCCTTAATTATACCTTTACTTTTCTAATTTTCAAAAATTCATGTACGTTCTAGGCATAGAAACTTCCTGTGATGAAACCGCTGTCGCTATTTTTCATAGTAGCAAAGGCTTGGTGCATCACCTTTTGTACAGCCAAATCGACATGCACAGCGAATACGGCGGCGTGGTTCCTGAACTGGCATCGCGTGACCATATTCGCAAATTAATCCCGCTGGTTAAGCAGGTAGTGCAGGAAAGTGGCTTGGTGAATGCCGATTTGGGCGGCATTGCCTATACTGCAGGGCCGGGCTTGATGGGGGCGTTGTTAGTGGGTGCAGCAACGGCCAGAAGTATGGCGTGGGCGTTGCAAATCCCCGCCGTGGCCGTACATCACATGGAAGGGCATTTATTAGTGCCGATGCTGGAAGACAATCCGCCGCAATTCCCATTTTTGGCTTTGTTGATTTCCGGTGGCCACACCTTGCTGGTACATGTTAGCGCCATCGGGCAGTATGAATTACTGGGTGAATCACTGGATGATGCCGTTGGCGAAGCGTTTGACAAGACCGCCAAGCTGTTGGGATTAGGTTATCCGGGCGGACCAAAGCTGGCTGCGCTTGCAGAGCGCGGCACGGAAAAAATCAGGTTTCCACGCCCCATGACCGATCGTCCAGGTTTGGATTTTAGTTTTAGCGGTCTGAAAACATTTGCCATGAACACCATCAATGCCGCACCAAAAACAGAACAGGATAAAGCCGATATTGCCGCCAGCTTTCAAGCGGCGATTGCCGATACACTCAGTATTAAATGCCGCCGTGCTTTAAAACAAACGGGACTTAATCGCCTGGTTGTGGCAGGTGGCGTAAGTGCCAATACGCATATTCGCACCGCCCTCACGACAATGGCGGCGGGTGAAAACACCGAGATTTATTTCCCGAGAGCACAGTTTTGTACTGATAACGGTGCAATGATTGCTTATGCAGGCTGTCAGCGTTTAATGGCCGGACAGCATGAAGGACTGAGCATAACGGTACGTCCACGTTGGCCTATGATGGAGTTGTCTTTGGCCTGTTAGTTTTCATAGCGTTGTTTCATGAGAAATTCTCCCGCCTGCCCCGCAGGTAAAGGCCTGCTCAAAAAATAGCCCTGAATTTCATGACAACGCTTACTTTTCAGAAAAGCCAATTGGCCAGCGGTTTCCACACCCTCAGCAGTCACTTTCATGGCCATGCTTTCGGCCATCGCGATAATAGCGATTGCGATTGCCGCGTCACCGGAATCCTGTTCTATGCTGCAAACAAAACTCCGGTCGATCTTCAAGCGATCGATGGGGAAATTTTTGAGTCGACTCAAACTGGAATAGCCCATGCCAAAATCGTCTATCGCCAACTGGACACCGATATGCTTGAGGGATGTCAGAATGTCTAAGATACCATACTCATCAGAGATCAACGCTGTCTCGGTTAACTCTAATTCCAATATAGAAGATTTAAGACCCGTTTCAGCTAATATCGTCTCGACCAGAGCGGCAAAGTCCTTGTGCAAAAACTGCACGCCGGAAACATTGACAGCCATACGGCTAAGCAATACCCCCTGATTTAACCAGCTTACGGCCTGTTGACAGGCCTGACGTAGCACCCACTCCCCAATACTGATTATAAGCCCGGTCTCCTCGGCCAAGACGATGAACTCAGCCGGAGAAATGTGTCCAAGTTCCCCGCTATTCCATCTCAGCAAGGCCTCCGCACCTAAAAACCGACCCTCTGCCACATCAAATATCGGCTGGTAATGCAATGCAAACTCGCCGCGCTCGATAGCTTTACGTAGGTTGTTTTCCAAGGTAAGGCGACGCAATGCCACCTCGGTCATCTTGATAGAGAAATATTGGTATCCGTCGCCGCCACCCCGCTTGGAATGGTACATGGCCAAGTCGGCGTGCTTAAGCAGCTCCTCGCCGGATTCACCGTCATCGGGGAAAATAGCGATACCGATACTGGTCGTTGTGTAGATTTCCTGATCTCGAAAGGTGATCGGTTGAGCAAGATTGATGCGTATGCGCTCAGCAACGATTGCCGCATCTTCATTGCGCCCGATGGCAGATAAAAGCACAGTGAACTCATCACCGCCCAGTCGCGCCAGTGAGATGTCCTCAATCGTACCCATACGCATCATCACATCGCTGACTCGCAAACTCTTTCTCAAGCGGTGGCCGGTCTCCTGTAGAACCTGATCGCCAATATGATGCCCCAAGGTATCATTAATGCGCTTGAAACCATCGAGATCTAAAAAAAGCACGGCTAGTTTCTGTTTTTGCCGATGCGCCAAAGCGATCATTATCTGTAAATGTTCACGAAAAAACTGTCGATTAGGCAGCTCGGTCAGGCTATCGAAGTACGCCAAACGGTGAAGATGCTGCTCACTGTCCAACAAACGTTTGGTGGTGTGACTGGCCTTGAGCATATAGCGAACCCGGTGACCCAGCAGTGGAATATTGATCGGTTTGGTGATAAAGTCGGTTGCGCCGACCTCAAAGGCGTGGGTGATTGACTCCAAATCCTCCAGCCCGGTCATCATCAGCACGGGTATGTGCTGGCCATTCGTCAATGCTCTAAGTCTTGCACAGGTGGCAAAGCCATCAATGCCATCCGGCATCACAACATCCAGCAAGATCGCATCTACACTGTGCTCCCTGAGTAGCTGCAAGCCTTCCTCACCACCGGCGGCTTCGATTGTTTGCAGGCCGATTGCCTGGAGCGCTCTGGCGACCAGCAATCGAATCATGGAATCATCATCAATGATAAGGATGTGTGGTTGATCTTGCATGTGTGTTCCTAAACGATTACCCAAGATAAGCCTCTAACGCCACACGGGTATTGATAAATTCCTGCTTGACATGTAAAAGCATTTTACCAGAAACATCAAAATGGTGATGATTCCTCGCTTCATTTTCCACTTCTCGACACAATTCCGCCAAGCCATCGGCACCGACCTGACTGCTACTGGACTTTAGGGTATGGGATGCCATGCGGATAGCATCGATTTCGCCCATGCCAAACGCTCGCTCCAAAGACTCAATCAGAGTATCAGCACTGCTCAAATACAGCCTAATGATGCGTTGCAACAAGTCATTGCCGCCATCGCTATCCAGATCGCGAATCATATCCAAAGCGGCTTTATTAATGATTGATCCGGTTGATTTCGGCGGTTCTGGCGGGGCGGTCCTTTCCAGTGCGGCATTACTGGCATCCAGCTCAGGAGCATTGGGCATTATAACCGTGGAAGTTTTTACCCACATTTTGATCATGCGCTGTAAAGATTCGGCTTTGAATGGCTTAGAAAGATAATCATCCATTCCGGCAATCAGGCATTTTTCGCGGTCGCCTTCAATGGCGTTGGCCGTCAAGGCGACAATAGGGAAAGCGGGCAATTGGCCAAGGCTTTGTTGCCGCCTGATGGTTGCAGTGGCGGTATAGCCGTCCATTTCCGGCATCATGCAATCCATCAATACCAGATGGTAAGCGTTGCGTGCAACGGCCTGTAGTGCTTCCAGACCGTTGCAGACAACATCTACCGTGCAGCCAAAACCTTCCAACATGTATTTGGCCACTTCCTGATTGACCGTATTGTCCTCGGCCAACAGGATATGTGCTGTTAAGGTTGTCGATATACTGTGTTGCAAATCCGGCTTATCGGTTACCGCTGCGGCTGAATCCAATCTCAGCGCGTTTAGCAGACTGTGTTGCAAATCAGCCTTGCGTATCGGTTTAACAAGATAAGCTGCAAATCCGGCTTTTTTTGCGGTGACAGCTTCATCTTTCAACTGTGTGGAAGTGACCATAACCAAGGGTATCTGAGCCAACACTGGATCCGCCTTGATGCGCCGACCTAATTCGAGGCCATTCATGCCAATCATTTTCATATCAATGATTACCAGATTGTAAAGCGGCTGACCATCACCAGGTTTTCTGAGCAATTCCAGAGCAGATAAGGCGCTGGCAACGGCATCTACCGACATGCCCCAGGAC
>NZ_FUKJ01000374.1 GCF_900163745.1 Crenothrix polyspora | reverse complement strand
CAGTGCGTAGTCATACAACACTATGATTGTAATCTATTTTTACAGATAGCGGGAATTGCTGTTAAATATAAATGGAACGAATTTTCTGATACTGATATTCCTAACCGAATAGCACCATTTGATTTTCAAAAAAATAATGATTTTGTTTTTGATGCCAATGTTACCGACAAAGTAGCCGTATCATTAAAATTATTTGATGGAACGTCACTTTGGAATCATGAATTTGCTACTGATGATGAGCAATTACAAAATATACACATTGAAGTACCTTTGTTAAAGGCTAATCCATTGGGGGGCGATAACAATAACGGCTTACAAACCACTAATCTCTCACTCAAAGGTAAGGTAGTGGAGGCTACGGGGAAATGTTCTCTAAAAGACTTGACTATTATCATACAAGCTAAAGTATCTATAGGTGACCTGATTTGGCGAGTGGTAGGTGAAGCAACTACAGATGTTACCGGAAGCTTTACTATGGCTTATCCACGAGGGGTTTATGAAATTGCTCAAGCTATTGTTTCGATAGCGCCTAATAGTCCAGTAGATGTACCCGTCAAAACGGATGATGTACATAAAGCGGTGTTACAGACCATCTCTAATGATTTTTTATATTTGCTTGTAGATGGTAGTCAATGTAATGAAAGTACTCAACAGAATAATGATTGTGACTGCCATTCAAATAGAAACACAACGCCACGTCTACCCGATCACGCTGACTTAATAGGCTCTGATAAGTTTTCACAAGATTTGGGTGGGGGCACTTGTATTAATCTTACTACGCCTAACCGGACATTAAGTGAGTCAAGTTACTATGCGATTGTCAGGACATCTGATCCTGATGTGGCGAATTATATTTTGGAAAAACAGACACAAACAGATACTACAGATGGATTTGTAAAAGTGATGTTTTCACTGGGTGATGGTAAAAAAATAGAACGAACTGAAGTTAATTTTGCGAGCACTATTAAATGACAGGATGCCCCAGATACCCAAGATAAAGACAACCATCTATCAATTTATCAAGCCGTAAGCGTAGCGCATGGACATTTGCTCCATTATAAATCAATCTTAAAAGCCGATGGGTATTCATTGGGAGATTTACTATATTCATTGCCATTAGCTCCTGGTCAGAAAAAACAAATTGTTGTATATGACTGGAAACGTTCTTTGCAAGGATCAGAAACACAACAGATCAGCCAACGGGAAAGCATAAATGCCAGTATCGTTAATGATCGAAGCATTATTAATGATCTGAGCGGCAGTATTAACGAGTCGCTACGCGGACAAAGTAGTGCCAATACAGGCGGGGTATCTGCTGGCTTGGGTGTTGGTGCTATTTTGGGGCCTGTTGGCGCAGTATTGGGTGTCTCAGGTGGATATTCTTCCGCTGAAAATCTTGGAAACGTAGCGTTAGCGTAGTGAAGATTTTTAGTCCGCGATAGCCGT
>NZ_FUKJ01000424.1 GCF_900163745.1 Crenothrix polyspora | reverse complement strand
ATAGTGCAACAAAGCCTGGAACAGTAACTAATACTGGTTTTTCCGATACAGGTGTTCCAACTTCGACAACCACTGGAACCGGCTCGGCTAATTTGATGAAACTTCTGGCGGGTTCTGCAACAGGTGGTTTAGCATATAATTTCTTAAGCAATTCGGGGGATATTGGCTTACTTTTGAAAGCGGAAGCGAACAAGGGCAATGTTAATATTATCTCATCACCTTCATTAATGGTGTTGAATAATCAGGAAGCATCGATACAGGTCGGTGATGAAATCTCTTTAGTATCGGCCCAGCTTAGTGGTGTTGGCGTGTCCGGCACAGGTGCCGGTGGCAGTGGACTTGTCAACAATAGCCAGCAAACACAACGCAAAACGGGCGTTAAATTAAAAGTAAAGCCGCGCGTTAATGCTAATGGAATGGTGATACTGGATATTGAGCAAAGTGTTGACGATGTTCAGAATCCAAAACCAGAAAATCAGGTTAACCCTAATATTTTAACCCGACAAATCAACAGTTCAGTGGCCGTTCAAAGTGGTGAAACCTTGGTTTTAGGCGGCTTAATCAGAGAAAATGATGGAAATACCCGAGGTGGCATTCCATTTTTACACCAATTGCCGTTGATTGGGCCTTTATTTGGTAGTACCGAAATAACAAAGAAAAAAACTGAGCTAGTAGTTTTAATCACCCCGCGCGTAGTAAGAACCCTGCAAGATACCCGCGTTGTTACCGATGAATTCAGACGCAAATTGACCGGTATGTATGAAGACCCCGCTGCGCCTACTAAAAAGAATCCGTGGTATATTCGAAATTAGGGGTTGTTACAAATACTCTAGATTATTTTTCCTATCCGCTCTTCCCCTTGAGGCTAAAAGCAATATGCAAAAATTACACAACATTTCAGTAAAAATCTTGGCATATATCGGCGCAGCACTGGCTGGTTTGCTATTAACAAACCCTAGTTGGGCAGCAGATTCTATATCGTGGTCAGCGGGCACAAAGCACAATAACCATAGTTATCAAAGTTTTGAGGTTTCCCAAATTTCTTGGGATGCCGCGCAATACAAATGTGATGGCCTCGGCGGATATTTGGCCACGATCACTACCAAAGAAGAACAAGGCTTCGTGGCCGCTAATTTTTTAGTACCAAGTAAGGGTTTTAAGGGTGGGCATCATATTGGCGGATTTAAAGACACCAATAACAAATGGCACTGGATTACTACCGGTGAACCGTGGAGTTATAACAATTTGTATGTGGGCGCTCAAGGAGAAGGAACGCATTTGGCCATTTATGGCAACGGCTGGTGGCTGCGCAAAAACATTTCTGCAGACATTGACGGCTACATCTGTGAATGGAATTCAAAAAAAACCAAAATCCTAAGCAGTGCTGTTGTAGACATTGACGGCAACGGTACATTTGAATTAGCGACGCTATATCAAAATACTAAAACCAATGCCAGTATCGTTGAAATTAAGGATTTAACAACTAATGTATTGCTCAGTACCTTGAATTTTTCTGCGGGGACTGGATCTGCACTCGGCATGGTAGTACTAAAAAATATTGAAACCAGTAACACGACACCTGAAATTGGCGTATTAAGATATACCGGCACGAAATCAATAGTGCAAATCAAGGATGTTAAAGACGATAAAAAAACGGTTGGCAGCATTACTTTTTTAGACAGTACCTATGTGCCCAAAGCTATCAGTGTTGCACCGGACGTTAATCACAATGGCAGTAACGAAATCACAGTATTTGGAACGGATAAAACAACACCTGCCCATACACAAATGGAAACGCGCGACAGTAAAACTACAAATCTTTTGCAATTCCAACCATTTTTTTAATTCTGCACAACCCGATAGAATATTGAGAGAACTGGCTTCCAACTTAAAACTGCCCCAGCTTAAATTGGAAGCTTAGATTACGACACTTTTCCAAGCAACTTTTTTAATCAACTATAATATTTGTCCTTACCCGTAATGGCATCAAACTGTGCTTTAAGCGGACTGAACCACGATTTTTTCTTAGGTGATGGCAACTCTTCAACAACATCCACCACTTTCTTATCTACTGATTCGATTATTTCTGCTGCTCCTGATATTAATTCGACAGCGGGTATTTCCTGCACCGATTCAACACTTGTAAGATCTGGCAACACGTCGACAGGGATAGCAGTGTTGAGCTTATCCGGCTTCTTTGGTGTAAGCTTGGCTTTGCCAGTTAATACACTTAAACGTGACTTAATCGGGCTAAACCACGCCTTTTTCTCAACCAAGGCTTTGTCTTGAATAGGTTCCTGCCCTATTGAAACAACCGCCTCTACGCTATCTGGCACTTCGGATACTGGTGGTTCAACAGCTATGGGTTCTTGTACCGATTCAAGGACTGTAGCTACGGGTATTGCTGATGCTTTAAGTATCGGCTCGCCATCTGTATCTTCTGAACTTATTTGAGCAACAGACACAGAGTGTAAGGATTCTGGCACTGAAACAACCGCTATCTCATCCATACCCGACACCACCGCAAGCTTTTCTTGTTCCCTGGCTTCAAATTCAGCTATGAGTTTTTGGATCGCTTGCTGCGCATGATCCTTTTGCACTTGGGCATCGCGGGTTAACTGCAAAATGTGGCTATTTTGCGATTCTAGCGCAGTTTGTAATTCATGGATAATTGCGTCCTTGTCTGACAGTTGCGCCACTAATGTTTGCTGGTTTTGTTGCAGCTCAGTGGCTATTTTTTGATGACCCTGCGAACGCTCGGTCAATTGTTTAACTACACTGGCATGGCGCTGCCATAACACTGCGTAATCAAGCCCGTCAGCGCCCAAAGTTGATTGTTGCGCCACGCCCAAATCAGCCTCTAACGCCTGAACAACACTGGCCATATCTTTATTGTTTTGATAAATCTGCGTTTCTAATTCGGCAACAGACTGTGCTGCTAAAACTTGAGTGCTTTGATTGTCTTTGATTTGCTGTGCAAGCTGACTATCCTTGTCCAGTAATTGCTCTTTTGTTTGTTGCAACTGCTGCTGTACGCTGTCCAGGTGATAATTTATCTTTATACGGTCTTGTTCCAGGACAAGATTATCTGCTTCAAATTTACGTCTCAATGCCGCAAGTTTGCCACGATGAGATAATGACATCATCAGGGCAATGGCTAATCCGGCAAGCAAGGCGATGACTCCAGGATAACCAGGATTTTCAAGCGAAAACTGATACCAGCTAAAAAATAGATTTTTTATAACCGATACATAAGATTCCATAAATGCTCCTCTAAAATTATTGTTATTGTGCGCGACTAGGTTCTGCGGCTATCCATAACGTCTTTATTCTAGTTTTGTAATGCGTTCCATTATAGCCAGCGTTAGACCCAGCACATTTTATTTGTGTTTCTAGTGGACACGGCTAACCTGTGTCACATTGATTAATAACACGTTTATCGCTAAAGGTATAGAGAATTGTTGCTGTGGCTTATACTGTCCAAGCTTCGTTAATTAGCATGATAAGCCTCTAAAATCGTCTGCCCTACGAATATCAATTACTCCGTCTCAATCTGCCTAACAAAAAGACACCGCATTATTTATACAGTGGGTCTTGAAACCATGAGTGGCTGAACGGCTTCATGTACTTTCTAGCTTTTTATTGCAACACGTTGTAACCTATAACGAGTCGATGTTATGTTTCTTTCTATAATAAAGGTGCGCCCGTGCAACAAGAGGTTTTTGCAGGTCTTAAAAAAATCCCGTTTCTCGCCCAGCTGCCAGACGATGCACTCTTGGCTTTGGCTATAAAAGCCAAGCCTGCCAAGTTCCCCAAACAGACAGCTATTATTACCGAAGGCGAACAAACCAGTTCTTTGTACGTCATACTTTCCGGGAAAGTGAGGGTTTTCAGTAGCGATCAAAAAAGTAAAGAAGTCACCTTATTGATTCAAGAGCCTGGCTCCTGTTTTGGTGAAATCGCCTTATTGAGTGATGAACCCCGTTCAGCATCGGTTGTCGCTTTAGAAAAAACCCTGTGTGGGGTCATTTCTAAAAGTGATTTTAGTCAGTGGTTACTTTTGCATCCTGAAGTGGCCATCAATTTATTGGGGGTGTTAGCAGAAAAGGTCAGGTCGCTGACGCAAAAAGTTAAACAGCTGGCGCTATCAAATGTCTACGAAAGAACCGTTAAAGTCCTGAACGATATGGCACATCCGCAAGGCGATATACAGGTGATAGACGTAAGACCTACGCAATATGAACTGGCCACTATGGTAGGCTCATCCAGGGAAATGATTAATAAAATCATGCAGGAATTAATCAAAGGCGGTTATATCATCCTTGACGAGAAATCGTTAAGAATTGAAAAAAAACTACCTGCGTCCTGGTAAGCAATCAAGAATAACGCAACTTACTGGGAGGAGCCATCAGCATTTTTAAATCAAAAAGCTGGTAACTAACCAGTGGATGTTAAAAAGTCCACGGAAAACACAAAAGACACAAAAAATTTTCGAAAATAATTTTTTTGCGACAAAACATCCACACTTTTCCGTGTTTTTTGTGCCGCTTAAAAGCGCCTACTTTTGGTTTCCGTGGATAGATAAAAACGTCTTACCCTATATTTTGGACATCTGAGTGGTTACAAAAGCTGATGATAACCTGTTTTGTAATCATTCAGTCCCCCTCTTTGAAAAAGAGGGGTTGGGGGAGATTTTTTAAATAAATCCCCCTCCATCCCCCTTTTTCAAAGGGGGAAGTGAATACATACCCTGTTTTTGCTTTTCAATACTCAAAAATGATTACTGCTTGAGGCCATCTAAAATGGCCGATTCTTTCGCAGTAAAATTCAATATCGCAGTTTTTAAGGCACTATAGCTATCTTTAACAGCTTGATATTCTTTGCGCGACAAACTATTTTCCAGGTTGTACGCATAGTGCTGAAGATCAGTAAAGCCGCAAAAACTTACCGAGCCATGTAATTTATGAGTGATGTCTAACGCGGCTTGATACTGCTTATTTTGCAGTGCATGTCTAATATCCGTTATTTGCCGGGGCAACTCGGCAAATAATTTTTTGAAGATGGTTATTGTCAGGTTTTTATTGTGTTGGGTCTTGTCGAGCAAGATTTGAAGGTAGTCATTTGGCGCAAGGCCATCGGTATTTTTTTGCCGATTGATAAGCTCATCCAATACGTCAGTGCTCAGTGGCGTAATCCAGCAGTCGTCAGCCCCTAATGCCAAAAAATGGGCTTTTAAATGGCTTTCTTGCGCTGTAAGCATCACAATAACAGGTGTTTTACAATTAAGACTAGCTGCATTTTTCACAAAGTTGACAATGTCAGTATTGGCCAACGCAGCATCCAGCAAAATCAGATTGAATCGGGTATATAACAGCGTTATTAATGTTTCATTTTCGTTGTTTGCCAATGTCAGCGATACATCGTTTCGGTGCTGCGACAACTGCAAATAACATGAGTTAATACTATTTTTTTCAACAAGAAGTAAATTAAACTGTCCCATGCGCATTATTTTGGATCATGCCTTGCGTGAAATTCGACATCAGCTGTAAACGCGCTTAATTTAAGTTTGCCGAACAAAGCTATGTACCCACGCCAAACCTTCATCATTCCAGACCATGCCTGCATGCATCTTTAAAATGATATTCTGGTAGCTTTCAAGATCATCATAACCTTCAGCTTTAGCGTGTTCCTCAGTCATATCCCCCAGGCATTGGCGCTGCAAATCAGTGATGACAAAGCTGACTTCACCCAATTTAAACGTTTCACCGGGGAAACCATAAACACCATGACGGCGCTGTTGAGTCTTTAAGCCAGCGATGGCTGCCGCAACCAATTTAGGATGCGTAATCAATCGCTCAATCGAGCAGGTTTTTTCAGGGAAAGATGTCATGTTGATTTTGTTTGAGTATTTTTAAGACGCTAAACTTCAATCCCATTTTACGGAGGAACTTAGCACCATAGAATTTTGCTATTATCCTGAGTTAACAGGAAATGTTCAAGTACAACAAAGTTATTGCTTAAACATGCCGTGTCACTACCGCACAAGCATCATGTTATTCTCATTGTCAGGCGTTGTATTTATTAACTTCTTAACTAAACTAAAGGCAGAAAACGGAAAAGCAGCTTAACTTATCCGTAAGATAACTGTGCATATTATTCATATATGATGTATGAAATACAGAGCATTTTATTGCCTTATAGAGGACGCTCGTTATGAAAATTTTACTGCTGTCGTCAACCTATGACAGTTTAACCCAACGCCTTCATGTTGAATTGGTTCAACGGGGACACAAAGTCGCTTTTGATATTGCATCAAACGACTTACAAACACTGGACGCGGTGCAGCAACACCAGCCCGAACTGATTTTTTGCATCTCCTTAGAAGCTACACTTGCTAACAGTATCTGGCATCGTTACCGCTGCATTACCCTACACATTTGTACTGACAAGGATAATGGTGTATCGGCTCTGGACTGGAGCATACAACATCAGGAAGCAACCTGCACCGTTACCGCCACGCAAATATCTTCGGAAATGGATGTATGCAGCACCTGGGCCAGTGCTACCTTTAACCTGCGTTCAGCAGCCAAAAGTAGCCTTTACTTACTGGAAATACAAAAAGCCAGTATAGAGGTTGTCTTACAGACTATTGAACACACCCAGAATCCTGAATTCATTCCCAAACGACTGGACTATACCAGCCCCATTGTCAAAGCACTCTCAAGGCCGTTGATGTCACAAGCCGACCGACAAATCGACTGGGAATTGGACAGTACGTCCACCATACTGAGCAAGATTAATGCGGGGGATGGCTATCCGGGTGTCGCTGATAACATCAGGGGAATGGAGTATTACATCTATGGCGCAACGATTGAAGATACACTGCGCGGTTCCCCAAAAGCCTTGATAGCCAAGCGCTTTGGCGCTGTGTGCCGGGCAACGATTGATGGCGCAGTCTGGCTCTCTCACCTTGAACCCAAAACCGATGATATGGAGAGAAAGTATTTCAAATTACCCGCAGCAATGGTGTTTCGTAACAAGATAAAAGATTTGCCTGACGTACCGGTGACGATTTACGAAACGTCAAAAAACACTTACCGAGAAATCTGGTACGAAGAACACAACCAAGTTGGCTACTTGCATTTTGATTTTTACGAAGGCGCAATGAATACCGAACAATGTTTGCGCCTGCGTGATGCCATTTTAGAAGTGCTTGAGCGCCCTACCCGCGTATTAGTCTTGTTAGGTGGCCATTCATTCTGGTCTAACGGCATTGACTTGCGCGTTATAGAAGCATCTGCCAACCCAGCGGAAGAATCCTGGCATAACGTCAATGCCTTAAATGATCTTATTCTGGCTATAGTTACAGCAACAGAAAAAATAACGGTTGCGGCCATACACGGACATGCCAGTGCAGGCGGCGTGGCGTTTGCCACAGCATTTGACAAAATATGCGCTCGCAGTGGCGTACTGTTTAATTTAAATTATAAATCTATGGGCTTGTTTGGTTCGGAATATTGGACTTACACGCTGCCCAAGCGTATCGGTTACGACAAAGCCCTGGAACTCATCGAAAACTGCCGTATTTTGAGTACACAGGAGGCCAAACATATTGGCTTAATCGATGTAACACTCCCTGATTATTTTGCCGCCTTCGATACCAAAGTAAAAACCATGGCTGAAGCACTGGCTCAGCATAAAAATTATGACAAGATCTTAAAATCGAAAATACAGCGTCGCAATCAGGACGAGTTTCTTAAGCCCTTGCAATATTATCGAGAAGAAGAGCAACGGCGCATGAAAGAAGAGTTTTTTGAGTCAGAAGCACTGTATCATTTAATCCGTAAACAGCTGGTTTATAGCAAACACCCCTCTACTTAAAATCAATGATAGTTAAATAGAGTGCGTGGCAACTACAAATCAAAGTTATCCCTGGATATTCCGGGCATTAGCTGCTTAACTGTAGGTTGTCTTAACTAAAATGATAGGCGTAGAGCGTGGTTAAAAAAACATCGTCGTTTAAACCAATAGCTGCACTGCAAAGCCGGTCACTAAGCCAGCTTCAACACCACATTGCCACACAACAACAGCTAACGCAACACGTTAAAAACGTATTGCCAGAATCACTGGCTAACCAGGTGTTGCATTGTATTTTAAAAAACAATCAGTTGCTGATCTACACCCATTCTGCAAACTGGGCATCGCAGCTGCGTTTTTATAGCCGAGTGATTATCGATGCAACAACAGAATCAATCGGTGTGACAATCAGCACCGTGCAAACCAAAGTGATCGCTAAACCCAATGCTCCCGACATAAACACTCGCAAAGTCAACGTTCCTTCCGCAGAAAAAATTGAGTTTATCAGGGATTACAGTGCCTCGATTCAGGATGATCAACTAAAAGCTGCGCTACTGAAACTCAGCGATACACTAACACAACTCTCCAGTCGCAAACCTTGAAAAATCGCCAAAAACTTACGCTGCTGTACGAGGTGTTTCCGCTGAGCGCATGAAAGAAATAGGTGCTTCGTCTTCGTCGTAAGTAATCATTTCCCAAGCATCCCGGTCACTTAACAGCGTGCGCAGTAATTTATTGTTTAAACCGTGCCCCGATTTATAACCCGTAAACTCACCAATCAAACTGTGCCCTAACAGGTACAAATCGCCAATGGCATCCAGAATTTTGTGTTTAACGAATTCATCGGCGTAACGCAAACCGTCTTCATTCAGAATTTTGACATCATCCACGACAATCGCATTATCAAGGCTTCCGCCTAAAGCAAGATTGTTTTGTCGCAGCATATCAATGTCTTTCATAAAGCCGAAAGTTCTAGCGCGACTGACTTCTTTAACGAAAGTGGTGGACGAAAAATCCATAGTGGCTGTTTTGACATGCTCTTCAAAAGCAGGATGCTCGAAATCAATCGTAAACGTAACCTTAAAGCCATCAAACGGTTCGAATGCAGCCCATTTATCACCATCCTCAACTCTGATGCTGCGTTTGATACGAATGTACTGCTTTGGGCTGTCCTGCTCTTCCACACCAGCGGATTGCAGCAAAAACACAAAAGGCCCTGCACTGCCATCCATAATGGGCACTTCGGCGGCACTGACATCAATCAGCGCGTTATCTATGCCTAATCCTGCAAATGCTGAAAGTAAGTGCTCAATGGTTGATATTTTTACATCCCCAGCAACCAGCGTTGTCGACAACACAGTTTCACCTACGTTGCCAGGCGTTGCCTTAATTGTTACAGGAACATCCAGATCCACACGGCGAAACCTAATGCCGGTATTGGGTTCACTTGGGCGTAAGGTCAAATAAACCTTATCACCGGTATGCAGGCCAACACCCGTGGCTCTAATAGTATTTCTTAATGTTCTTTGTTTAATCATAAAATGATATCACCAAGTAAAGAGAGCGAAGGGGATGTCGATTCTATCATAATCTGCCACCATACAGAGACCGAACATTTCTTTACAAAAACCACTAATCGGCCTGGCGTCTTAAAAAAGCAGGAATGTCTAAATAATCCAAATCCATTCCTTCTTTAGCCTGGGCGCCAAAACGTGATTCTCTCGTTTCAGGTTTATTTTGGCGAATAACGGTCGGCGTATCTAACACACCATAATTCACATCGCCAGTCGCCGCTTTTCTAATCAAGTTGTTTGTCGCCTTAACCGCCACTTGCGCGGGGGATCCCATTCCTGTCGCAACAACCGTCACTTTTATTTCATCGCCCAATTCGGGATCAATGGCAGTACCGATTTTGATAATAGCATCTTCCGAGGCAAATTCATGCACAATATTGCCAACCTCGTTAAATTCGGCAATGCTCATATCCGATGCGGAAATATTGACCAAAATACCGCGTGCGCCTTGCAAATTAATATCTTCCAGCAGTGGGCAAGCGATGGCTTTTTCAGCGGCTTCACGCGCACGGTGATCACCAACCGCTGCACCAGTGCCCATAATAGCCGCACCCATGCCCGACATCACTGTTCTGACATCGGCAAAGTCAACGTTAATCATGCCAGGATGAACGATCAAGTCCGTAATGCCCTGTACCG
>NZ_FUKJ01000037.1 GCF_900163745.1 Crenothrix polyspora | reverse complement strand
TGGCAATCTTGAAACATCTCCAATTTATTCATTAATTGCCATACCGGTCGTGTCATTACGCCACTATTATTGGTATATTCCAAAAACTCATCTCGCTGTTTCAAATTTTCTAAAAGAATGGCATTAAGCCAATAATTTGATTTTGCATTTTGAGGTTCTTGTACAAATTGTATTTTTTGAGATTCAAAAAACTGCATATATTCATCGGCTAACACTCTCTTGCTATCCAAAAATACCTGAAGCTGTTCAAGCTGCGCAACCAACAGTGCAGCGTTTAGATTAGGGAGACGATAGTTAAACCCTACCGTATCATGAACATATTCCCATTTGTGCGGAATTTTAGCGGTAGTCGTGATATGTTTTGCTTGCTTGGCCAAATCCTCATCATCGGTGACAATTGCTCCGCCGCCGCCACTGGTAATGATTTTGTTGCCGTTAAAGCTAAAAGCCGCTATCTTGCCGAAAGTTCCCGTGTGCTGGTTTTTATAATAACTACCAAGCGATTCTGCGGCATCTTCCACCAAAACTATTTTCCACTCATCACAAATAATTTTGATTGTATCTATCTGGCAGGGGTGACCAAAAGTATGCATCGGCACACAAGCTTTAATCGTTTTTCCGGTTGAGCGGTTCAAACACCGATCTTCAGATACGATACAATGTTTTTCCAAAAAGCTTTTTAGTGCCGCAGGGCTTAATCCCATTGTCTCCAAATCGACATCCAAAAATATCGGCTTAGCACCAATGTAGCTGATCGCGTTGGCTGTTGCGATAAAAGTCAGGGACTGGGTGATAACCTCATCGTCTCTTTCTACACCTGCCAAGATCAGGGATACATGCAATGCAGCTGTTCCGTTAACCGTTGCAACCGCATATTTTGCACCTATAGTACGGGCAAATTCTACTTCAAACTGATCGACAAACTTACCTACACTGGAAACAAAAGTGCTATCGATACACTCTTCCAAATATCTTTTTTCATTACCGATAAAACGGGGTTCATGCAGGGAAATGAACGCTTCTGTTTTATAAAGAGCTTGAATGAAACTTACTATATCCTGATACATTTACATTTTCCCATCGAGATATTTACCGGTTTCTTTATGCCCAAAATCGGGAATCATTTCAAAAAACAATTCCACAAGCTGATCTTTAGTCCATTTACGATTAACCTTTATCTGATTAATCTTATCCGTAAAATAATTGAGTTTAGGTTCGTCATATACGGCTTCATTCTTGATCACGCCGAGATTATGGAATTTCTCCATATCAAGCATCTCATTATTGGTAAAAAACTCCTCAAAATCTTTTTCACCGGTGGTATCGCTTGCAGTAAACAGACAAGGCCATTGACCTTGTTGCGGCAAAGTTTTTACCAATTCTCTGGCTTCCTCTTCACTGTTGCAAAGATAAGGCTTATATCCGAGATTTTCCAAATATTTCACAGCTATATCAGCAAACGTAATCAGATGGAGTGCTTCACTGAGCTTTGGAAAAAAAATGTCTCGATTTTCTCCAAAAATACAGGACATCAGACATAATTCACCTGATTCTTGTGGAGTAACAAAATATCGCTTGATATCATTGGGAGCCACGATGGGTTGGCACTTTTGGATGCGCTGATTAAATCCGTGCAAAAGCGAACCGTCTGAAAATGCCACATTAGCGAAGCGTGCTGTAGAAATCGTAATGTCCTGGCTACGACGCATTAAAAACATCTCCATAATGCGTTTACTCGCACCCATCATATTGACAGGATTAGCTGCCTTATCCGTCGAAACGCAAAAATATTTTTTCGTTCCATTTTTGATTGATTGTTGCAATGTTTTATCAGTATTAAAAATATTGACATTAATCATTCGCATAAGCGTAAAAGGGTCTTTTTCGCTACGAACGTGTTTGAGAGCTGATAGATTAAGAACATAATCGTATTTTCCGTCAGCTTCAATAAATGCATCATATTCAATAGAGCCAATATCAAGGGCAAAGGTTTGGAAATCACCATCAATGTATCCAAATGAGCTTCGTATATCTCGTACTAGTTCGACCATATTATTTTCACTAATGT
>NZ_FUKJ01000219.1 GCF_900163745.1 Crenothrix polyspora | reverse complement strand
CGCCGACCTAATTCGAGGCCATTCATGCCAATCATTTTCATATCAATGATTACCAGATTGTAAGGCGGCTGACCGTCGGCAGGTTTTCTGAGCAATTCCAGGGCAGATAAGGCGCTGGCAACGGCATCTACCGACATGCCCCAGGACAGCGCGTAGTCGCGCATCACTTCCCGGTTAGTATCGTTGTCCTCGACAATCAGCAGTTTCTGTCCTGCTAGTCTGGAGGGGGCTAAGGCCTTTTGAGCCGATTTTAAACGGGTGGCCTGAAGTGGTAAAATGAACGAGAACGTGGTGCCCTGGCCGACACAGGTTTTCACATCAATTTCACCCTGCATTAGCTTAACCAGCTCCTTACAAATAACCAGACCCAGGCCCGTACCGCCATATTTGCGGGTAGTGGAACCATCGGCTTGAGAAAAGGCCTGGAACAGGCGTGGCACAGCCGCTTCGCTAATGCCTATGCCGGTATCATGCACATCAAAACGTAATCTCAATTGTGCTGGAGCTGTCCCCGATACGTTTGCCTCAGCATGGCTGTCCAGGCGGACATCTACCAGAACCTCACCCTGGCCGGTAAATTTTATGGCATTACCCACCAGATTACCAAGGACCTGCCGTATTCGGGTAGGATCGCCTTTGATGCCTTCAGGTACTTCGGACGATATGCGGTAAATAAGCTCCAAACCTTTACTATAGGCTCGTTCAGCAAATAATTCGACCACATCTTCCACTGTTTTATGCAGATTGAAATCCAGATTTTCTAGCTCCATACGTCCCGCCTCAATTTTGGAAAAGTCGAGGATGTCGTTGATGATGGCCAGCAACGATTCGCCGGATCGGTGTACCGTAGAAGCAAATCGCCGTTGTGTTTCCGTTAACGAGGTATTGAGCAACAGTTCAGCCATGCCCAATACGCCGTTCATTGGTGTACGAATTTCATGGCTCATATTGGCAAGAAATTGCGACTTGGCCGCGTTAGCGGCTTCGGCAGCATCTTTGGCGTGATGCAATTCGGCAGTACGCATTTCAACCTCTTTTTCGAGATTGGCACGGTGCATTGCCAATTGTCGGTCTCTGCGGTATAGCTGTTCAAACATATCATTGAAAGCCTCTACCAGCGCTCCCACTTCGTCGTTGCCTTGTTTGCTCACTCGTCGTGTGTAAATACCGGAATCAGTGATTTGCGCTACCGCTGCGGACAATCGACTGATAGGCCGTGTAATCGCCCGTGAAAAACGTTTGGCCAACAGTATGGCCATTAAAAATGCCGTCGGCAAAGTCAGTGCAGAAAGAATAAGGTTCATACCCAAATCCGCCCACATTGTCTCAAGCCCATAATGTATGGTTAGACTGCCGGCCTGTTCCTGCCCCAGCATGACTGGCTGAATAATGCTGATTTCCCGCCAGGGAAACCACTCTGGCAGATTTATGGTTTCAAAACGGCTGAAGCTGGCTAACTCCCGACCATACTGGGCCGTTAATGAAGCGCCGATAACATCTGGAACCTCGCGCAACGCATTCAAAATCTCCATGGCTCCTTTCTCATCAAGAAAAGACAATGCCGCCTGCGAGTTATTGGCGGTCACCCGCGCCAAGGTAGACAGATGTTCCTTTGCAGTTAACAAGGAGTTTCTTGTTTCGTTCACCGCCATCATGGCAAAAACAAGGAGGATAGACCAGGACAGACAGGAAATGATGATGACCTGTAGTTTGACGGTAATGGGGCGGTCGCGCAGCCTCTCAACTAACACCGTTATTTTCCCTGCACGGCACGCGCTATTTTTAATAACTGCGCACTCAGCTTAAGGCCATTGGCCTTAACCTGTTCAAGGTTGACCTCAAACTGTAAACGGTTGCCATCGTCAATTAAAACAATCATGCCCCCCATCTCCAAAAAACCATCAACGCTGCTGACCATCAGGATCGGGGTATTTTTTGTTCTTTTGAGCCATTCACGGATGCGTACCGGCTTTTCTTCTCTTGGTAAAAACAGCAGCTGGCAGTCGCTTGCCTTATCGCCCAATTCAATACGCTTGATGCGAACCGTTTTATTCTGTGCAGGTCGACCGGAAATAGCCTCCAAATCTGAATCGAATGACGAACTGTCGGTAACACACAAGGTTAATTCATTGCTTGTGGTAGCTTGCTGAGGCCATTCTGCAAACTTCAAAAAATTGTACAGAAAAGCAACGGTCAGCGCCTGCTCGCTGCTCGTGGCATTGGCGGGTAATGTATTGGCTGTCACTATAGCTAGCGTAAATACGATAGTCATTAGACCAGACAAGAGCCTTGTAAAACTGCCCCAAAATCGCATTATTAAAATCCATATTCCAAGCGAAAACGCACGGTGCGACCATCCATAGCCAATGTGTCTTGGTTATTTATAGGGCCGCCAAGCACCCTATAATGATGGCCTAGTACATTGTAAATACCTAGCGTGGGCTGAAAGCCATATATAGGTTTGGTAAACGCCAGATTGATATTGAGCAGATGATAACTAGGGGCGATATTGTTGTCTAAAGTTCGACGCCGATCTACGAAAAGCTCCTCGAAACCTAGACGCAGAGTATCGTTAAACAAAGGTTCGGCGTAATGCAGTTTAACTAGGTTTTTAGGTGAATCCGGTGCCCAGCTACCACCATTCAAGTTTTCGTCACGCGTATAGTTATGCGTCCAGGTTAGCTTTAAATGGCGACCATTATCCCAACGTTTTTCTCCTCCCAATTCAAAACCGTAAGTTTGATAAGCACCTGAGTTGATGAACTGGCCATCGGTATTTTGCACCAACACTTGTTTAAGATCGTTATAGAACAGCGTCCCCAGCAATTTAACCCCTTTCCCAGCGTACCATTCCGCGACAGCCTCATAGCTATGAATGAGTTCTTCCTTATTATTGGGGTTTTTTAAGAAGTTAAAGGCTGGAATATTTAGATCACGCTCGTAGACATTCGGCGCACGAAACGCCGAGCCATAGAGCAGCTTGGTCGTCAATGTAGGTGTAACATCCCAAATCAATCCTATGCGGGGGTGTAATTGTAAATTCTGGATCATGTGATGATGATCCAGACGCAAACCGACGTTAATCAGCAAACTATCGGTGATACGCCATTCGTCTTGCGCATACACGCCCGCTCGCCAACCATGATTATTACTGAAGTTTTTATGATTAATATCATAATTGATCAAGTGCTGGCGCTGGTCATACTGCACTTCCACACCCGCGACCCATTTATGGCTCTTGAATTGAGTGCCGGTCAGCTTGAGTTCGCCACCCCACCAGCGACTATCTACAGCATCAAAATTGACTATAGGGTTTAGTGGTGCCACACCCCAATTACCATCGTAGGGCGTAATGGAATGATAATCGTACCAATGATGAAATGCCCGTGCTTCCATCCCTAAATTGGAATTTATTTGGGTGTTGTAATCAAGGTCAACATAGTACTGTCGATCAACATTGTAAAGTCTGTTGTCGTTGGAAATGGGACCAGTCGGTATCCGCTTATAGCGGTTGACATAGCCCGCCCTGAGCGTAAAATCCTGATAACTTAACTTACCAAATAGCCTACTGCTTCGCTCTATATCCATATCTTGAGCAATACCGCCGGTGGCGCTACTAGACTTAGGGAAAAATAGCTGCTCCTCACCGTGACTAAAGAATCTTGAACCATTGATCAATAAGTCAGCACCATTTTTCCACTGTTTACCGAAAGTTGCCCGTCCCCGATAAGTATCTAGGCTGCCTGCTTCCCCACTTACACGTACCCCATTGAAATCCTTGCCCTGTTTAGTGATGACATTGATGACACCGAGCAAGGCATTGGCACCATAGACCGACGAGCCGGAACCCGGAATATATTCGATGCGATCAATTAAGTTCATGTCGAGTAAGAACTCCTCAGCAATAGTGGCTCCATCGTAGATAGCATCGTTCATGCGGCGACCGTCAATCATAATCAATACACGCGAGTTGAAGTCGCCCGTGTGAGAGAAACCTCGAATGCCCAGATAAGAATAACTGCGATCGTTGCGGACATTCAGCCCACGCATAGCGCTGAGCGCATCAGCCAGAGTACGCCAACCGTAACTGCGGATGTCTTGCGCCGTGACTACATCGACCGCCGATGGCGCTTCAGAGGACTTTTGTTTAAACCGAGAGGCAGTTGTCACCTCTACGTTAACCAGCTGATCCAAAGGTAAGTCTAAAAGTTGACTGGCTTCTTGGGCAAAAGCATTCTGCTCATAACTTAAAACACCACCACAAAACAGAACCTGTCTGCAAACCTCTCGGATTGATATTTTCCTTTTAAAAGTTTTAGTAACCATAACCTAATGCCATTTTTATATCTAATACCATCAAATATAGTAGATATTAAAAATCACATCTTGACGATTACCTAACACCCTGGATGACAATGGCTTTAATTGGCAACAAAACTTAGACAGAAACTTTCCAATAAGCGAAAAGTTTTTAAAAACTCAGTCTATACTACATTTATGCGTAAGCTTATCCCTACAATGCAACAAGTGGCTCATACAGTTATTCGACTTAATTTCATGTAAGTTCCTATATTTTGGAGCATGCGCTGAGAAAGATTAGAGCCATATTAATTTGGGATCAAACCTAATAGCCAAAGACCCAATATGCAGAATCACCACAATTTAAAAAAAACCGATAAGACCTTGTCTATGCGTAACGCCACGCTTATTTCTACATTATGCGCTTTCACCGGCTGTACTGCCTCACCAACACCCACAGTGTCGCCACGAATTACCCAGATGCAGCGCTTTACTGCAATGCAGTTAGATGCGCCTACCGAAACAGCAGCAAATGCTTGCTCCCATCCGCTTGACCCTCTCAACCAACAGGAAATTATCCTCTCTGTCCAATTGGCTAAAGCCCATCCGAATATACCGGCTGGAGCGTTTTTCCCAAATGTTGTGCTCAATGAACCCCTCAAGGAAAAGGTATTGGCTTTTCAATCAGGCGGAACATTTAGTCGAGAAGCCTTAGTAGAAGCCTATGATCGTCCAAAAAACCAACTGTACCGTGTGATTGTGGACTTACGGGCAAAAAAAGTTACTGCTTTTGACAAATTACCCCAGCCAACCCAGCCAGCGGCTTTTCTGGATGAATTCAGCACGATCTTGCCAGTGATAAACCAAGATCCCGGATGGCGTGCCGCGATGAAAAAACGTGGTGTTAAGCCTGAAGACGTTTATCTGGACGTTTGGGCGGGTGGTGACCTAGTTATCAATGTTGACCGCGACGGCAAGGCCGTGCCACCTGGGACACGTATTATGCGGGTACTGTCATTTTTGCGTGGCGGTAAACCGAATCCCTATGACCGTCCCATCGAAGGAGTGGTGGTTGCCGTGGATATGAACCGTTTAAAAGTGCTGCAAGTCACCGATACTGTGGTCGCACCTGTCTCCCAATATAATGGCAAAGACAGCAGTATTCAGCGTGAACCACTGCAACCTTTGCGCGTTGAGCAGGCGAAACCGAGTTATCAACTGTGTGGACAGGAAGTGAGTTGGCAAGGCTGGCGTTTCCGTTTTGCCTTACATCCGCGTGATGGCTTGGTGCTATATACGGTACACCATGAAAATAAGGGGGTTCTTCGCCCTGTAGCTTATCGCCTAAGCCTGACTGAAATTTATGTGCCTTATGGCATTCCAGACATCAACTGGGTTTGGCGCACCGCTTTTGATGTTGGGGAGTATGGACTTGGGCGCAATACCAATCCTTTATCCCCAGATACTGATGTTCCTAACAATGCGACATTTTTTAACGCTCGTATTGCTGATGACGTAGGTGGTTCTTTTGTCTATCCGAATGCCGTTGCGCTGTATGAACGCAATGCCGGGCTGTTATGGAAACGGGTTGATCCCACATCTGTTGAACAGGATCGACGAGAAGCTCGGCAACTGGTTATTACTTCTAATACTTGGATTGGCAATTATATTTATGGCATTAACTACATTTTCAAAATGAGCGGTGAGTTGGAAGTGCGCGTTGAGGCAACGGGTACCACCTTGAATCAAGGCGTAAACAGCCTTAAGGAAGGGGCAAAACATGGCCATGTTGTCGATGTCGTCAAATCTGTAAACGGAGGTACTGCATTAGTTGCCGCCCCAAACCATCAGCATTTTTTCAGTTTTCGACTAGACTTAGATGTGGATGGCGCAGCAAACCGTGTCAGCGAAAGTAACGTCAATCCACAAGACAGTGCATTAGGCAACGCATTTGTCGCCAAAGAATCTCTTATCACTACTGAAGCCAATGCAAAGCGTAACGTTGATATAAATAAAGCCCGCAATTGGAAGATTTTCAGTAGTGACGAAAAAAACGCATTAAATATGCCGACGGGCTACACATTATCTTTAGGCGACATAGCTGTTCCGTATTCGTCCAGCACTTTTTCTGCCCGTAAGCGTGCTGGTTTTGCTGAGTACCCACTTTGGGTGACTCAGTACCACCCTAACGAATTGTATGCCACAGGTGATTATCCCAACCAAGGTGTCATTGGGGAAGGATTGCCGAAATATTCAGGCAAGGAAAGCTTGGTGGATCAAGACCTGGTGTTTTGGGTGACCAGCGGATTAACGCATATTCCGGATGTGGAACAATATCCGGTAATGAACACAGAAAGCCTGCTGGCTTTTAGGCTTTTGCCGTATGGCTTTTTTAAACACAACCCCGCACTGAAATGATTATGTCAACAAGGGGCATCCGCTCACCTTGGCCTAAAGACATCATTATTGC
>NZ_FUKJ01000157.1 GCF_900163745.1 Crenothrix polyspora | reverse complement strand
ACAAGACCAGAAAAAATAAATTATTTAATATCAATCGCTTAACCCATGAACGGGAATAGCTGGAAAAGTTAGCACAGTTGCTGCGGTATATTCCCGTGATTATGCCAACACAGGAAACGGCTGAAAAATATGCGATTATTCGCAGTTTTCTTGAGAAAATCGGGCAACCGATTGGTAATAATGATTTATGGATTGCCGCTCATGCACTATCGTTGAATACCATTTTAGTGACCAATAACACTAAGGAATTCATAAAAGTACCTGATTTATTGGTTGATAATTGGGTTATTTCTGTTTAGCCGCTCCTATGGATGACAGCAAGAATGCGCTATACATACCATTTTCCACCCCGATTTCTTTGTACTTTTGCAACAGAAGGCTCAATTATGAACGCTGATCTAACTCCAACACCAAGCGCAGACATTCAAGCTACGCTGGATTGCTTACGTCTAGCCGTTAGTAAAACCCTGGAACGCAAACGCCGCCTTGGGCAATATTCCGTGCAATGGAATGGTGATGCCCCGTTTGCCGTTGGGGATGATGCACCTGAATATTTGCGCGTAGATAAACAAATGGAAGCCGCACAAAAAGTGCGACGTAGCAGCCAGTAAAAACAAGTCATTTTGAAGCAGTATTTATTAGGAGAGTGCCATGCAAGCCATTAGAGAAGAAGATTGGCAAACATTGCCAGAACAAGCGCAAAATGAAGTCTATGATTCTTTTCTTTTTATAAAACAACGCTACGAAAAACAAACGAGGCAAACAACCGATATAAGTGAAACAATCGCATTTTCTAATCGCAGTGCGGGCAACATTAAAGAATGGTTATCTGATAAAGAAGACGAAATATGGACATAAAAACAGCGGATATTGTGCTTTGTGACAATATTTTAGTGACTTGAAAGTGACTAAAAACCGACCTGTTTTAGTTTTAAAAGACAAGGCGAATTTGAAATAGACAATTCAATGTTTGTTTATGGCGGTATTCCTAAAAAGTCTAAACTCATGTTTAGAAAACCGTTCGTGGTATCAAAATCGGTTGTCATTCGCTGAAAATCTTGGAAACGTAGCGTTAGCGTAGTGAAGATTTTTAGTCCGCGATAGCCGTAGTGCATGTGTTTTCACGAAGCGTTGTTTGCATCGTTGAGCCGTTCAGTTTACTGCTGACATTGAGCGGGTAGAAAAAATGGAAAATTGCGTATTTTGTGTGTATTTTCTTTGCAATTAGAGGATTTTAAAATATTGCGGTATTTTGCAAAAAAATGTGTTTATTTTTTATCCACGATTTTAAGGACAAACTTTGCCTTTTTCTCGTAATTTAAAAGAAATCGACCCGCTCAATGTGAGTTACTGCTCGGCAATGTACGGATTTGATAAACAAACACTGTAGTGAGGTGCGGTATGGTTATAACTGATCTAACAAAACTGGACTTAAACGGTACTTACACGTATGCCGATTACTTGACCTGGCAGTTTGATGATGCCGTTGAGTTGATTAAAGGCAAAATTATGGCGATGAGTCCTGCGCCGAGTTCAGAGCATCAAAACATTGTTACCAATTTAGGTGGGGCAATGTTCAATTTTTTCCGCAATAAGCCTTGTAAATTGTTTTATGCGCCTTTCGATGTGCGTTTGTACGACCGCAAAAAATCCATTATTGCCAATCGGGATATTTATTCGGTCGTGCAGCCTGATCTGTGTGTTATTTGCGATAAAACCAAGATTGATACCAAAGGCTGTTTGGGTTCGCCGGATTGGGTGATAGAGATTTTGTCGAAAGGCAATTCCAAAAAGGAAATGCAGATCAAGTACCAGCTTTATCAGGAAAGCGGCATAAAGGAATATTGGCTGGTGTATCCGGGTGAAAGGGCGGTGCATCAGTTTGTTTTGGACGAACAGAGCGAAAAATACCAGTTGCTTAATATGTATTCCGGTGAGGATATTGCTACGCCGCAGTTGTTTCCTGATTGTCAGATTGATTTGCGGGAAGTATTTGAGGAGGATGAAGAGGGCTAACTCCTCAGCTATCTAAATCTGCACAATCAGTCAGTTATAAAATCAGCACCCGCATAAGGGTAGTTACTTTTTTAAAGGGTTTTCATGGTGTTGTTCCAGCGCCCATTGCAGATGTTCTTGCACCATCTCCGAATCATAGTCCAGTCGCAATTTTAAGGCATTGATGACAGATTCCGATGTTGGTGCATTACCCAAAGCCACGGCAATATTTCTTAGCCAGCGTTCATAACCAATCCGACGTATTGCCGAGCCTTCGGTTTTCGTTAAAAACTCATCCTCAGTCCAGGCGAAGACATCCACTAACTGCTGGGTATTCAAACGATGGCGTGGGCTAAAATCGCCTTCGCTGGTTAGCTTGGCAAAGCGATTCCAAGGGCAGGCCAACTGGCAATCATCACAACCATAAATGCGGTTGCCGATTAAGGGTCTGAGCCCTACCGGAATAGAGCCGTGCAATTCTATGGTCAGATACGACACACAGCGCCGTGCATCCACCTGAAAAGGCGCAACGATGGCTTGCGTCGGGCAAATATCCAGGCACGCAACGCAACCGCCGCAATGTACCGTTGCGGGTACATCGATTGTTAAAGGCAAGTCGGTGTAAATCTCCCCCAAAAAAAACCACGACCCAGCCTTGCGGTTAATTAGATTGGAATGCTTGCCTATCCAGCCAAGACCGGCTTTCTCGGCCAGGGCTTTTTCCAAAACGGGGGCACTGTCCACAAAAGCGCGGTAACCAAAATCGCCGATTTCGGCCTGGATTTTATCGGCCAGTTTTTGCAGGCGCTTACGCAGGATTTTATGGTAATCGCGTCCCAGTGCATAACGGGATATATAAGCTGCTGTGGGATCAGCCAGTACATTATCCATAGCAGCGGTGGCTTCGGGCAGATAATCCATGCGCACACAAATGACGCTGACGGTACCTTCGTGCAACAGGGCGGGTCGACTGCGCTTAAGGCCGTGCTGGTGCATATAAGCCATTTCACCATGATAATCTTTGGCTAGCCACCGCTGCAAATGTTGCTCTGCTTCGGCCAGGTGGGTATCGGTAATGCCGACTTGTTGAAAGCCTAATGCCAAGCCCCATTGTTTGATCTGTTCGGCGAGGTTGTTATTGCTGTCGATTAATTCCATTACACATTTTTGCGTGAGTACGTTGAGTGCATTTTATCGAATTAGCTACCAGATCATCGTCTTAATGTAAAAACCTGTATTTGCCAGGCCGTATTCATGCCGTATGATCTGCCCTATATCAGGTACAAGCTAACCGTTCACTTACCCATGCAAAGTTACATCGAGTCTATGTCAGCATCTACAGGGCAATGAATCAACCGAGTTAATTGCCCAATTCTTCAACGCTAAAATCATCCACGCTAATAGCGGCAAATCGCGCCTGTTCGGCTTTTATAAATACGTCATATTCTGTTTGAGTAATAAAACCTTTACTTAAGGCCTCTTCAGCAACGCGGGTTAACTCTATTTTTGGCAACTGCTTTTGTTTTTGAGCCTGACGAAGTTTGGCTTCTACCGGCGCAGCCGCTAACACGGCTTTAAAAGCGACCTCAATTCTGCCGGTAGCATCATCGGGATTGTTGTTGATGTAAATGCCCTGGGTTAAGCGATCACGCGCGGCACTCTCAGACATTAGCACAGTTGCCGTTTGATGGATTAAGCTGTCGCTAGGTGGTGAATACGGCTTGCCCAATGGGAAAATAAGGCAACGTAGCATCCATGCCAGAGGCTGGAAGGGCAGCTTCCAGTAAATAGCCAGTAAAGATTGTTGGGCGCGGTAAAGGGTATGTTGACAAGCCCAGTGTAATAAAGGCAGATCGTCTTTGCGACAGTTCTGATCCTGATAATGTTTAAGCACGCAAGAACATAAATACAGATTGCTTAAGGCATCGGCAAAGCGACCTGATAAGCGTTCTTTGCGTTTCAGTGTGCCGCCCAATGTTAATAGCGCAAAATCAGCCAAGAGCGCAAAGCCAACAGACATGCGGGTAATATGTTGATAATAGTGCCGTGTATCCTGATCGCCAGGCGTTTTGACAAACCGCGCATTGGTGATGCCTAACCACAAAGCTGCGATTTTGTTGTGGCTAAAAAAACCGATGTGCTGAAAGAGCAAGAGGTCAAATTCTGCCAGATTACCTTGTTGTATGGCGGCCATTTCCTGTTGTATATAAGGGTGGCAGCGTATAGCGCCTTGACCAAAAATCATCAGGGTGCGGGTCAGAATATTAGCGCCTTCAACAGTGATGCTGACGGGAATAACCTGATACATGCGCCCCAAATAATTTTTAGGCCCCAGGCAAATGCCCGAACCACCCTGAATGTCCATGGCATCGTTAACGATACGGCGCATCCGTTCAGTGAGTTCGTATTTTAAAATGGCGGAAATAACGGCGGGTTGCTGGCCATTATCCAGGGCTGCATTAGTTACGCAGCGTGCGGCATCGAGGATATACGTTTCACCCGCCATGCGTGCCAAAGGTTCCTCGATGCCTTCAAATTCACCAATGGGTAAGTTAAATTGTTTGCGAATACGTGCGTAAGCGCCCGTGTTACGACATACCATTTTACCTGCGCCAACGCTAAGCGCAGGCAGTGAAATAGCCCTTCCGGTACTCAGGCTTTGCATGAGCATTTTCCAGCCGTTACCCACTTGTGCCACGCCGCCGATAATGCACTCCATAGGAATAAACACATCCTTGCCAGAGTTCGGGCCATTCTGGAATGCTGAATCCAATGGAAAATGACGGCGGCCGATTGAAATACCCTGGAAGTGGGTTGGTATCAGGGCAACGGTAATGCCTATGCTTTCCTGGGTGCCAATCAGTTTGTCAGGATCGTAAAGTTTGAAGGCAACCCCTAATACCGTAGCGATGGGGCCTAAAGTAATGTAGCGTTTTTCCCAGTTTAGACGTATGCCCAGTACCTTGTCTTTGCCATTAAAAGATCCATAGCAAACAATGCCGGTATCAGGTATGGCAGCAGCATCGCTACCCGCATGAGGGCCGGTTAAGGCGAAGGCTGGGATTTCTTCCCCCTGTACTAACCGGGGTAAATAAAAGTTCTTTTGCTCGTCCGTACCGTAATTGAGCAACAATTTCGCAGGCCCTAAAGAATTGGGCACCATGACAGTAACAGCAGCTGTTGTACAGCGACTGGCGATTTTCATGACGATAGCCGAGTGGGCGGCTTCAGAGAATGCCAGTCCACCGTAACTTTTGGGTATGATAATACCGCAAAATTTGTGGTGTTTGATGTAGTCCCAGACTTCTTGGGGCAGGTCGTTACGGTGATGGGTAATGTCCCAATCGTCAAGCATGGCACACAGTGTATCGGTCGGGCCATCGATAAAGGCTTGTTCTTCGCCGGTCAGTTTTGCGGCCGGTAAGTTCTGCAGGATACTCCAATTGGGGTTGCCGGAAAATAATTCCGCATCCCACCACGTATTGCCGGCTTCCAGGGCTTCTTGTTCGGTTTTGGAAATAGGCGGCAAGGATTTTTTCATCCCTATAAACAGCCAGCGACTGACCAGTTGCCGTCGAATAACAGGGACGTTAAGCGGTATAAAAACGGTCAAAAAACACGCCCACAAAATTTTATGTGCTGGTGTTAAACCTTCACTGACAAGATAGCCCGCTAACAAAACCACCATTACAAGGGTTGCCACGGATAAGCGAATGCGATGATAAAACAAAATAGATACGGTAATCAACAGCGCCAATAGCCAGAACATTGTTATTCTCCAGGGTGGGTTAGTTTGTCTCTCAAATTGCTGTTGTCAAGGGATGAGAATTTTTAATCTGTACACAATATTCGAGGAAACTACAGTGTTTTTAGTGGGTAATAGTTACACAAAGTGGAGTACAAACCTAGGTTTGTACTCCTAAAAACTAACCAACCTAGATTGAAAATGCTGTATGTTTTTAACCTCATATTCCCGTAGCTACACGCATAAATACCTTGCACACTAATTTCTCAACGGTTTGCCGGTTTTTAGCATGTGTTCCAATCTAGCCAAGGTATTAGGTTGTTTAACTAAGGTTACAAAAGCATTCAGCTCCAAAGCCAGCATATCATCTTCAGACAACGGCTCGGTCATGTCACAGTCACCACCACTGAGAACATAAGCCAATTGTGCAGCAATGGTTAAGTCATAGGGTGTGGCCTTGCCTTGTGCATGTAAACTCCGGGTACTCATGCCCAGCAACACTTCCGCCGTTTTTCCAGGCAAAGCATAAACACACGGTTGCGGTGGAGTATAGTTATTACACAGTGACAAAGCTTTGCGTTTGGCATCGGCCAGCAAACGGCTTTTATTCATGGTGATGCCATCAGTATGGCTCAGGAACAGCAGCTCTTTTGCTTCCACAGCGGACTTTGAAACTTTTGCCAGGCCTATGGTTTCAAAGGCTTTAACCACCGGCGGAATAGGGCCTTTCGGCAGTTTTGGGAACATCAGCCAGCGGCGTAAGTATTCTTTGCAACCACCCCAGCCAGGAATTAAACCGACTCCCACCTCCACCAGTCCCATGTAAAGTTCAGCATGGGCTTGTACAGCATCGCAGTGCAGCAAGATTTCACAGCCGCCGCCCAATGCCAGTCCTGATGGCGCAGCAACGACAGGGAAGGGGGCATACTTTAAGGCCTTGTAGGTTTGTTGACCCTGGATGATGAGTTGCTCAACGGCTGCCCAGTCTTGATTATGAATGGCTTGCACCAATAAGCCCAGATTGGCACCGGCTGAAAAATGCTCCCCCTCATTATGAATCACCAGCGCTGTGAAAGCATTTTTGACTTTATCAATACTTTGTCTGATTAGCGCCATGCTGTCCATGTCCAGCGTATTCATTTTGCTGTGAAACTCCAGACATGCCACGCCGTCGCCTATGTCCCACAAACTGGCCGAGTCGTTACTTAACAGGCTTGAGTGCTGGCGTTTCATATCGACAAGCGTTAACAAGCCTGGGTCGCGTCGTATGGGCTGATAGAGTCCCGTTAACGTGGCAAAATGAAGCTGCCCTGAATTGACAAGATAAAGCGCCTGTTTTTTCCATAGCAATGGCGGCACAAGGCGTTGTTCGGCCTGAAGCTTCTCCACAAACCAATCCACACCGATTTGATCCAGCAATTCAAACGGCCCAAGCGTCCAGTTATAGCCATCACGCATGGCCGCATCAATAGTGACGATGTCGTCAGCAATTTCTGGTACCAGACTGGCGGTGTATGCCAATGTTTTAGATAATACCCGCCATGCGTACTGAGACTCTTTGTCGGACGATGACAGCACAGCTTGTAAGTTGGTTTCTTTAATCGTTTTGGGTTTATGGCTGGCGCTGTATTCGCCCGTGTTCAGATCAATGGATTCTTTAATGCGTTCGGCATTTAACCGATAAAAACCGCCTTTGCCTTTTCTGCCGGTTAACCCAGCCGCTATCATGTCCTGTATGCGTGTGGGCAATTGGCTGATAGGCTGAAACGCATCCTCAGCGGGCAAGGCACGGGTCATGCTGCTTAAAATAGGCGGAATCAGATCCAGGCCAATTAAATCCAGTAAGCCAAAAATGCCGGTTTTGGGTATGCCAAACGGTGCGGCGATGATGTTATCGGCTTGCTCAACGGTTAAACCCAGTTCAATCGCTTCCAGAATGCCGCATTGTAACCAAAAAATTCCGATGCGATTAGCGATAAAGCCCGGGGTATCCTTGCACAGCACACAGTTTTTACCCAATGCGATGTCCGCAAAGTGTTGAACCGTACTGATCAATTCAGGGCGTGTTTTAGGGCTGGTTACCAATTCCAAAAGCCGCATGTAACGTGGCGGGTTAAAAAAATGGGTAATCATAAACTGCGCGGCAAAACTTTCCGGCAGGCCATCTACCAGCACCGACAAGGGCAGGGTAGAGGTGTTGGAAGAAATAACGCAGTCTTTATGGCATACTGCCACCAGCTTTTTATAGAGCGCCTGTTTAACCTGTGGCTTTTCGACAATGGCTTCAATGACCCAATCGACATCTGCCAGTAACGACAAATGATCTTCAATATTGCCCGGTGTAATAAGACGGGCATTATTTTTGTGCATGAACGCGGCAGGTTCCGCCTTAAGCAGCTTTTGTATGGCCGTTTCAGCGACAATGTTACGGTTTGTCGCCTGTTCAGGAACGATGTCCAGCAGATAGACAGGCACACCCGCATTAGTCAATTGAGCCGCAATAGCCGCTCCCATCACCCCCGCACCAATTACCGCAACTTTATTAATGGCCATCAGATAGCCTCCAAAAGCGTGGCTATGCCTTGGCCACCACCGATACATTGCGTGGCCAAAGCGTATTGTTTACCTTCTCGGTGCAGTAGGCTGGCAGCTTTGCCCACAATGCGTGCCCCTGTTGCACCCAATGGATGTCCCAACGCGATAGCGCCACCATCTAAATTAAGTTTGTTTACATCTACCGGCAATTCTTTAAGTACGGCCAGTGCCTGTGCAGCAAAGGCTTCGTTGAGCTCGACAATATCAATATCATCCAGCTTTAATACCGCGCGTTGCAAAATTTTATGGGTGGCAGCAACAGGGCCTATCCCCATAATTTCGGGCGCACAACCGGACACGGCTGTCGCTTTAATGCGTGCTAATTTATTGAGCTTATGAGCATCGGCATAGTCTTCGCTGCACACTAAAACAGCCGCAGCACCATCGGTAAGCGGTGAGGAAGTGCCGGCAGTAACCGTGCCATTTTTTTGAAAAGCCGGCTGCAATTGCGCCAAATCAGTCACCGTAGAATCAGGGCGTAAACAACTGTCTTTATTCATACCGGCAATAGCGATGATTTCATCATCTAAACGCCCCTGCTGCTGGGCTAAATAGGTTTTTTGCTGGCTGGATAATGAAAAAATTTCTTGGTCGAGACGGTCTATTTTATAGCGTTGCGCCAAGTTTTCGGCGGTATCGCCCATGCTGATGTACGCTTGTGGAAAGCGTTCATAAAGTGTCGGGTTTGGCATGAAGTTATAGCCGCCCATAGGGATACGGGTCATCGACTCCACGCCCGCGCAGATAAACACCTCGCCGGCATTCATTTGAATAGCCCCCGCTGCGATATGGATAGCCTGCATGGAAGAGCCGCAGAAACGGTTAAGGGTCATACCGGCTACGGTAACCGGCAGGTCAGCCAAAAAAACGACTAATCGAGCCAAGTTCATACCTTGCTCGCCTTCAGGAAAGGCACAGCCGAGGATTAAGTCTTCGATGTCATCAGGATTGACACCAGTTTTAGCGATTAAGCCTTTTATGACTTGGGCTGCTAAATCATCTGGCCGCACTTTGCTCAACAGGCCTTTATGTGCGGGCGCGAAGGGGGAACGACAATATCCGGCAATAACGACGTTTTTCATTATTTTTTCTCCTGTGAATGATTGTTTGATCGATAGCTGTCTATTGATCAAGCTAATCTTAATGATGTTAATCATCACGATTTATTTCAGGATACACCACTAGACGCTTGTTATTTAAAAATGTTCCACTTTAATTGCTGTACTCACGGTTTTTACAATCAGAATCACGGGTTATCTGATAACGTGTTGCGTAAGTATTCGCCTAGCTTTTTTCAAAGAGTGGAGCTGAATGAGTACCTTGTTACCCAAGTATAGTTTTTCAGATAAATAATTTCCGGTTCCGGCCGATAAAAATCATGCGGTGATCGCAAAATCCTCACACATTTTTTCATGGCACAAAGAAGTTTACCGGCATTTTGTATATAAGTTTTCAAGATTTTTAGTCTATCCAATGCGTCATCATGACTACTCTAACGTCAGGAAGTGTCTGTTTTTTTATCATACGCCCTATCGTTAATGAAATATTTTTTATTAATCGCAATGCTGCAAAGCCCAACCATTTGATATAAAGGCGACTTTATTTTTAATAAAATAATGGCATGGTTTGTGCATTTATTTTTTAAGTGAGCACAAAATCCAAAAAATACAAGCTTATTGCCTATAAATATTGAGTTTTTTGACATCTTACTGCCTATTTTTTAACTATAGCCACTATATCAAAATATCTATTTTTCGCTGGAACGCATTATGCAACAAAGAGGATTTAAGTACATTTTTGCAGTAATGCTCATGCTTTTGGTGATTAAACCAGCTTTAGCAACAGTAATTTATGTTAATAGCTTCCAAAAAAACTCAATAGCTACTGAATGGCCACTATTTGTAAATAACGTAACTGGATTCACCATCGCCAATACTTTGCTAGAAAATGATCCGAGTGTCACTTTTGTTAACACAGTTTTCAATAACCCGTTTGAGTTCACTGCTATTTTGTCGACAAGTAATAGCACTTTGCCGCTGCTATCCCTTATTTTGGATGCAACTGACGAGCTTGATGGCGATAATCAATTGAAGGCTGACTGCATAAACCCACCAGGTATTTTATGGCCAACAAGTAATCTATGTAATGATCTGCTTTACAAAAAAGTCAGCTTTACAAATACGTGCTGCTATTTTGATGCGCCGATATACAACAATCCAGATACCTTAAATTTTCGATTTTGGAGCAGCATCGTCAATCATAAAGACTGGGATATTATGCTTGAAAAAAACGTAGAGCATCCTGTTGTGCCAGAACCTGCGCCTGTTGGGTTATTGGGGGTTAGCATTGTAGGCCTTGCAAGTCTGCAACAGCGTAACAAAAATAAGCTTATCTGAAAAAGGCGCAAAACTTTTGCGCCTTTTTGTTAATCGAATCCGGTTAACTTTCTTTGTAGCTGGCATAAGCACTGGCAGTTTCCCATAACACTACTTCGACAACGTTAAAGCCCGACTTTTTAAGGTATTGGTAAATCATTTTACTGATGACTTCAGCGGTAGGATGTTCGTCGAGTGCTAAAAAACGCTCTTTGTTTTCAATCAGTACCGGCACAATGGGATCATTTTTGTGTAACAGAAAGTTGTGATCCAGATACTCATTGATATAGCCTTCAACACACTGCTTAATATCAGCAAAATCACACACCATCCCCTGATCATTAAGCTGGTCCTGTGCAACTGAAATAGCTGCTTTAACACTATGGCCGTGTAAATGGCGACACTTTCCTGAATGGTTCATCAAACGGTGACCGTAGCAAAAATACACTTCTTTAGTAATGGTAAACATGATTAGCCGTGAAAATAGTAGGGAGTCAGTAATAGTCAGTGAAGTGTACTATGAAAAAAAGTGGGCACAGCGTATTATTTAATGTGCGGGCGTGTACTCATTAATTTTCGTAATCTGATTTGTCGATACACTCAACATCGATAGAAATCCTACCAATTTTGCATACTTTAGTTGCAGTCACTGCAATTAAGGTATGCCGTTATTTGTACTTAAAAGTTTAATTTTATTATTATTCAATATGATAAGAGATGGCATGATTGATGCTATATTCTGATTAAGGCACATGACTATGGCTAAAGATCAAGCTCATGCGTGGCATGATTTTTTGAATTCGTCCATATCAGTTACCCATTCCTATAAGTCAGCTTAAAAAACAGAGAAAAATTTTAAGCCGTACTTAATATTGACCCAATATAGTAAAGCTGTTATTTTTGATTTTATTTTTTACATTAACTGTTTTTTTTATTTGGAATTATTATGTTGCATAAAAATATAAAAGCTATTTATTTTACATTACTGGCCAGTGCGCTCACTTTCACAGCGAACGCGACAGAAGTGGGACAAGCCGCGCCTCAATTTACTTTACCTACGCTGCAACAAGGCCAGCCCACGGCATTAAGCCAGTATGCAGGTAAAGTAGTTTATCTTGATTTTTGGGCTTCCTGGTGTGCCCCTTGTCGCACATCGTTTCCGCTACTGAATAAATTGCACGAAAAACTCAAGGCACAAGGTTTTGAAGTTGTCGCCATCAATTTAGATGAAGATAAAACCAAGGCCGAACAGTTTTTAAAAGAAATTCCTGTTGCTTTTACCGTATTAACCGATGCCAAAGGCGAGTGGTCTGATAAATTTGTCGTGGAATCAATGCCGACCTCTTTCATTATTGATAAACAAGGTGTCGTGCAAAATATTCATCATGGTTTTACAGCCAGTGATATTGGCGAACTGGAAAAGAAAATCACCGAATTGTTGGCAAAAAAATAGATTTTTATGCCAACTGGTACGCTAATTGTACCGCCTTCAAAGAAGAGACTGCCAGTAATGAGCACCTGAACCAAGTACTGCATAAACTCCGCTCCTCATTAAGAGGTAACGCGCTAACACAGCGTGCCATCTCTTTAATGTTTTAAAATTTTAATGTTGTAACTGGGCATCTAGTCATTGATGCAAAGCGTTGGCTTCAAAATTCATTGAAAAAAATGTTTTGTACATCTGTGAGTTATAGATGTTTACTGTTAATATTACCCAGAGTTTTTATAATAGAAATCATAATATGTTGATTCTTATTTTATTTAAGGGCACGTTATTTTTCATTACATTTGGAGATTCATCATGCTAGAAACGCACTTTTTTTCAACCACTGTCAACAAATCAATATATCGTAAAATTGCTTCTGCCCTGATGGTCGCAGTCAGTATTGTTACTATGGCCGATGCTTATGGGAAAGGAGCATTTGCAGATGAACTGGAAGTTTCTGGGCAATGCACGCTTTGTCATACAAGTCCGGATGGTGGATTGGCTACCCTAAAGCCGGCGGCCAGAGCGGCGTTTGATGAGGGGGGAGTAAAACCCGGTCTTGAAAATTTCCTTAACAGCCTGGTAACCGATGCCAAACCACAGATTCTACCCATTGACAATGAATGGAATGCTCAGATCGGAGAACTGCCACTTTCTATCCCGCTGATTATAAATGACGAGGAAAAAAGTGGTTTCGTGATGGAATTGACTGGTGTCACGCCTTCTTTAGCCCCCAAGAGCTTCAGCTTTTCCAAGCTTTATTTGGAGGCCGCCAAGAAAAGACCCACCATAGACTTCAAATGGATTCCCACTTCCAAACAAAAAATAACAAAATACACAGTCAGTTTTCGGGCTAACGAAATCATTGATAATGGCAGTAAGCAGTTTTCTAATCTGGTAAAGACCACTATTTTCCTTTGGCCTGCACGCCCTGTTTCATCCAACAATGTCATTGAACGGTTTACTGTGAGCAGTGCTAAATGGGGAGCCAATAAAATGACCCTAACGGGTAACATTGCCTACAAAAAATCCGCCACTGCAGCGGCACGAGCGACGGCACTAAAAACTTTACGTTTAAACCTTAAGGGCAATAACGGAATTGTTGTTGGAACATCGGTACTTTTAACGCCTAATCCAAAAACTGGGGTTTGGACTAAAACCTTTACTTTAACTGGAGCGCAAGTCCCTTGCCTTGTTAAAGCCGAATACGAAAAATTAATGGTGGCACGCACAGTTAAATCTGCCCCCGCAACCTGTAAAAAATAATCGCATTTTTTTGAAAAACCCAGTGCAATTTTCGGCACTGGGTTATGGGGTGTTGGCCAGTATTGACAAAATCATTTTATAGTGTTCTTTTCAATAACTTGAAAAACACATATAATAGTGGGTCAACTGGGGCATTAGCCCTATCC
>NZ_FUKJ01000006.1 GCF_900163745.1 Crenothrix polyspora | reverse complement strand
TATGTCGGTTATGGCGAAGGCGGCATTCTGACCGAAGCGGTGCGCCGTCGGCCTTATAGCGTTATTTTGTTGGATGAGGTGGAAAAAGCCCATCCCGATGTCCATGAAATTTTCTTTCAGGTCTTCGATAAAGGCTGGATGGAAGATGCCGAAGGCCGGTTTATTGATTTTAAAAATACCATCATTCTGCTCACCTCGAATGCCGGTACCGATTTGATTATGAATCTGTGCAAAGATCCGGATTTAATGCCGGAACCAGAGGGCATTACTAAGGCTTTGCGTGAACCGCTGCTAAAAATATTCCCCGCTGCTTTATTGGGACGCTTGGTCACCATCCCGTATTACCCGCTCAACGATGACATGTTGAAAGCGATTATCACATTGCAATTGGGTCGTATTGGTAAACGGGTACTGCAAAACCATAGTATTCCTTTTAGTTATGATGCGGCGGTGGTCGATGTGATCCTGAATCGTTGCAGCGAGTTGGAGAGCGGTGCCCGTGTGGTGGATGCCATTCTGACTAATACCGTATTACCCGCTATCAGCGCCGAATTTTTGCACAAGATGCTGTCAGGGGAAGCTATTACCGCCATTAAAGTGGGTGTGGACGGTAGTGAGTTTAATTATCAATTTGCATAGGGTGGTGGGTTGTTTTAAGATGCAAACGTAGCCATTTAAATGGGTGAACAGTATGGCCGTCACGCAAAAGAATCGTGAAATAGAAATCATCGTTCCCGCTTTGGGGGAGGATGTTTTATTGCTGCGCAAGATGGTCTTCAATGAAGAGTTGGGGCGTTTATTCACGCTCGATTTGGATATTCTCAGCACAGAAAATATCAAATTTGAAGACCTGCTCGGTCAAAATATCACCGTTCGTTTTAACATCGCTGGGGAGAAGCAGCGTTTCTTTAACGGTTATGTCGGTAGTGTGTTGCAAGCGGTCGATGAAGGCCGTTATGCCCGTTATTATGCGACCGTTTACCCTTGGTTGTGGTTTTTGACCCGCACCACCGATTGCCGTATTTTTCAGAATATGAGCATCCCCGCTATTATCGAACAGCTTTTTGGCGAGTTTGGTTACGCGTATGAAAACAAATTAAACGGCAGTTACCGGCAATGGGAATATTGCGTGCAATACCGCGAGACCGATTTCAATTTTGTTAGCCGTTTGATGGAGCAGGAAGGGATTTATTACTACTTCACCCATGACAATGGCAAGCATACGCTGATCTTGGCGGATGCCTTGGGTTCACACGAACCGATCCCTGATTATGCCACGATTATCTATCGCCCACCAAGTAGTGCGGCCTTGTACGAGGAAGGTTGTATCTCAGATTGGAGCCTTAGCAAACAATTGCAGCCTTGTGTCTACGCTCTGAATGATTACAATTTCATCCGCCCCAGTGCCGACCAACATGTGACATCCAAAATTGCCCGTACGCATGAGGAAGCTAATCATGAAATTTATGATTATCCAGGGGAATATGATGAAAAAGGTGACGGCAGCCATTATGCCCGTACCCGTATCCAGGAACTCCATAGTCAATATGAACAGATGAATGGCCAAGGATCGGTACGCGCTTTGCTGTGTGGCGGCTTGTTTTCGCTTACCGACTATCCGCGCGAGGATCAGAACGACCGCCAATATCTTGTCACTTCTGTCAACCATGCCATCCGCATCGATGATTTTGAAGCGAGTGGCGGTGGTGGTACAGCCTATGCCAACAGTTTTACGGTGATTGACAGTAAAACGCCTTTCCGTCCTGCCCGTATTACGCCTAAACCGATTGTGCAAGGCCCGCAAACCGCTGTGGTGGTTGGGCCTTCTGGCGAGGAAATCCATACGGATCAACACGGGCGGGTAAAACTGCAATTCCATTGGGATCGCTACGGCAAAAAGGATGAAAATTCTTCCTGTTGGGTGCGGGTATCGCAGCTGTGGGCCGGTAAAAATTGGGGCGGGATTCATATTCCCCGTATGGGGCAAGAGGTGATTGTCGAATTTTTGGAAGGCGATCCTGACCGGCCAATTATTACTGGCCGTGTGTACAATGGCGAACAAGTGCCACCTTATGCTTTACCTGCCAACAAAACCCAAAGCGGCATTAAAAGCCGCAGCAGCAAGGGCGGTAGCGGAGCTAATTTCAATGAAATCCGGATGGAGGATAAGAAAGGCTCGGAACAGCTGTATATCCACGCGGAAAAAAATCAGGACAATATCGTCGAGAATGATGAGACTACCTCGGTTGGCCATGACCGTACTGAGGATGTTGGCCACGATGAGAAAATTACCATTGGTAACAACCGCACCGAGAAAGTCGGCGTTAATGAAGACATCACCATCGGTAGTAACCGCACGGAGAAGGTGGGGGTTAACGAAACCATCACGATCGGCGCGAACCGGAGTAAATCGGTAGGGGCGAGTGAAACTGTATCTGTTGCCTTGCAGCGGACGCATACCGTCGGTATCAACGAAACGATTGGTGTCGGCGCTGCGCAGGAAATTGGTATCGGTGCTTTTCAGGCGGTGGCTATTGGGGCGTATCAAACTGTTAATGTCGGCGCGTATCAAAGTATCAATGTCGGTGCCAACCAGAGTACGGATGTGGGGGCAAACCAATCGTTGTCAGTGGGGGCTAATCAAAGCGAGTCGGTTTCCGGCAATGCTACCAAATCGGTAAAAGGTAATGATTCGTTAGGTGTTGATGGTAACCGTAGTGCCGATGTTAAGGGCGATGATGCTTTAAAGGTAGGCAAGACCTTGGTGATTGATGTGGCAGATTCGATAACGATTAAGACGGGTAGTGCGAGCATTACCATGAAAAAAGATGGCACAATAACCATAAAAGGAAAGGATATTACTGTAGAGGGTTCAGGTGAAATTAATGTTAAAGCATCAAATAACATCACGATGAAAGGGCAGAAAATCCTGCAAAACTAATCCCAATAAACCCCGATTTTATTTTCTTTAATGGGTGATAAAATTAAGGAGCATGGCAAATGGCGACAGAACAGCTACTAAAACCTTCAGCACCTGTTGATCAAAAAATCGATGGCGTAGTGATTGGTCTTTTTTTAAGCATCAATGAGGCGGGTGAGCCATTGGTCGCTTTTCCAGGTAATCCGCTGGAAACGGCGATTCCGGCGCGTAGCACGACAACGTTAGATAAAGATGACGTTGGTAAGGAAATTGCCTTGTTATTTGAGGGCGGTAATCCTTTGCAACCGTTAATTATTGGCAAAATTCATCATGCCGATAGTGCAAAATCAGTTCAAGATACTGAAGAAAACTCTGCTGAGTTGGATGGTGAGCACATCGTGCTGTCAGCAAAGCAAACCATCACACTGAAATGCGGCAAAGCCAGCATCACCTTGACCAAGGCCGGTAAAATTATTCTGCGGGGGGCTTATTTGTTAAGCCGTTCGTCGGGGGTTAATCGTATCAAGGGCGGCTCGGTGCAGATTAACTAACGCTAATCATCAATAGGGGATGAAATTATGGAGAGGCAGTTTACATTAGGCTACTGGATAGATGATGGTTGGTATGTAGGCAAGATACAAGAAGTGCCAGGTGTTTTTAGCCAGGGTGCATCCCTTGAGGAATTGGAAGAGAATATCAAGGATGCTTACACCTTAATGTTTGAGGAAGCGCTTAACGCCTTCCCTTCAAGCGCAAAAACAAAGGACATTACGCTGACGGTGCCATGAAGCGGGGCAATTTCATCAGGGAATTGATTCAGGCAGGCTGCTACTTAAAACGTCATGGCAATAGGCATGATATTTACGTGAATCCCAAAACGGGTAAACAAGCGCCCATCCCTAGACACTCAGAAATTAAGGAAAGTCTTTGTGAACTTATTAAAAAGCAGTTGGAACTATGATATTTGTCGTCGGGTTGGCGGTTGATTTCTAATGGAACTTCTTAATTCTACCGGTATGCTGGCTGGCTATACGATGGGCATGAAACCCGATGGTCGTGAATTGTTGGTTGTTGCCATTAAGGCTACATTTACCATCCCAAAATCTGGCGAGAAACCCCAACTTGCTGAGCAACAAAGCCCTTTAATTATGGCTGATACCTTTACGGGTGAGCCTGGTTATTCTGCGCCTTTTTATGAGGTGGATTATTCGCCTATCAAACACCGTTGCGATGTGCTGTTAAATGGCAGTGCCCATGCGCCGCAAGGCCGTCCGGTTCGGATGGTGCAAGTGGGTATGAGGGTAGGCACTTTAGTTAAGACATTTAACGTCGTCGGTGATCGTTGTTGGAATGCTGGTGTGGTTATTACCCCAGAGCCACCTGCTGAATTTACGGTGCTGCCGATCAGTTACGATAAGGCTTTCGGTGGCCTGGATAATTTCCATGACGATAAAAACAAACACAGTGCTTACATGCTCAATCCGGTCGGCAAGGGGTATCATCAACGTTTGGCCAGCGAATTGGTGGATGGCACGCCGATGCCTAATACTGAGGAGGTTAACCGGCCTGTGCAAGCCCCCAATGGTGATTATAAGCCGATGGCATTTGGGCCGTTAGGTCGAGGCTGGTCACCACGTCTGCAATATGCCGGTACTTACGACCAGGATTGGATAGACAACATTTTCCCTTTTTTACCGGTAGATTTTCAGGAAGCTTATTACCAAGCCGCCCCAGAAGACCAACAAATGCCCTATCTTAAAGGCGGTGAAGAAGTGGTGCTGATTAATTTATCGCCGGAAGGCCGTATTGCTTTTACTTTGCCGGTCATAGAGATGCCTGTGGTGTTTTTCCGTAAAAAAGGCGAACGCCATGAAACTTTCGCGGTAATCGATACGCTTGTTATTGAACCTGATAAAGGAACTTTTAGCCTGACGTGGCGTGCCAATTTGCCTTTGAAGAAAAATATGTTTGAGATTCCTCAGGTTTTAGTTGGCAAGATGTCGGCAGGTTGGTGGCGGGCGCGTGAGTTGGGCAAGACGTATTATCCGTCATTGGCGCATTTGGTTGAGGCGAATAAATCTGAAGCGGGGGAAGACGGTTAATGAAGAATGAAAATTTATCTGGATAATTGCTGTTTCAACCGGCCTTTCGATGACCAATCTCAATTAAGAGTCAGGCTTGAGACAGAAGCAAAATTAAAAATACAAGAAGACATTCGTGCTGGTGTTTATCGATTGGTTTGGTCATATTTGCTGGATTATGAAAACAGTAAAAATCCGTTTCAAGAACGCAGGAGGCAAATTTTAAAATGGCGGAATTATGCCAAAGACGATATAGACGAAAGTATGCAACTGCTTGAAATAGGAAATAGAATTTTAACAACAGGTGTTAAAAAAATTGATGCATTACACATCGCTTGTGCCATTATGGCAAATTCGGATTATTTTATGACTACCGATGATGGGATCCTTAAAAAAGCGGCATTAATACAGCCTATAAAAATTATTGATCCCATTGGTTTTATTAGAGAGGTGACTTGATGATTACCGATACAGAAATCAAAATCAAAGGCATACAAGTCTTGTCGCAGTATCTCGGTGATGTTGAAGCTGAACGGTTTATTGCCTTGATTCAAAGGGAGCCTTTCGATTATACAAAATGGCATCAACAGCAGGATGAGTCATTGAGTATCGAAGAACTTAGTCGAAGTGCTATGGCGTGGAGAAATAAAAATGCCGAGCAAATTGATTGAGATGAAAGCATGACCGGTTTTCCTTTGGCCATTACGGGTGTTGGCATGGTGACGGGTGTTGGTTTGAGTGCGCCTGCGTCTTGTGCTGCTATTCGCTGTGCCTTGGATAATTTTCAGGAAACCCGTTTTATGGACAGCGGCGGCGAATGGATTATGGGCTGTGAAGTCCCATTAGAACAGCCCTGGCGAGGTAAAACCAAGTTGATTAAGATGGCTGCTGCGGCCATTAACGAATGTTTGGCCAATAATAAACTCATTGATCCTAAGGCAACGCCTTTGTTGCTGTGTTTGTCGGAACATGAACGTAAAGGCCGTGTGATTGATGACGATAGCCAGTTTTTTATCGATTTACAAACTGAATTGGGTGTGGCGTTTCATGAAAAATCTTGTGTGATTGCCAGGGGGCATGTGGCGGTGGCGGTGGCTTTGAAAAATGCGCGGCAATTGTTGCAAGAGCTTAATATTAAGCATGTTTTGATTGCCGCAACGGACAGTTTGTTGGTTGCGCCTACTTTAAGCCATTATGAAGACAATGAGCGGTTGTTAACCAGCCAGAATTCCAATGGTTTTATTCCGGGTGAGGCAGGGGCGGCTTTGGTGGTGGAGCAAGTTTATGCTAAAGCTGAACCACAATTGATTTGCCAAGGGTTGGGGTTTGGGGTTGAGAAGGCGCATGTGGATTCGGAAGAGCCTTTGAGGGCGGATGGGTTAGTGTTGGCAATTAAGGAGTCATTGAAGCATGCAGGGCAAGGCGAAAGCATCCTGCAATTTAAAATTACCGATATATCGGGTGAGCAGTATTATTTTAAAGAGGCAAGCTTAGCTTTTAGTCGTATAGCTCGCTATAGAAGGGAGTTTTTTGATATTTGGCATCCAGCGGAGTGTGTGGGTTCAGTGGGTTCTGCTATTGGCTGTGTGATGATAGCAGTCTTAAAAGCGGCCTGTGAAAATGACTATTCTAGAGGAAACCACATACTGGCGCATTTAGGGAATGATGATGGGAAGCGTACTTCATTGATATTTGGTTGGCAAAATGCGGGTAGCAGTTAATGTCAAATGACGTATTTGCTAATGGCCGTGAAATATCCTGTAAGAAAGCGGATGGAAAGACTATTTGCGAGTTTCCGGATGTTTGTTTTACCCCACCGGAAAATCCTGCGACACCGCCCGGTGTGCCAGTGCCTTACCCTAACACTGCTTTTGCGAAGGATACTGCCGAAGGGAGCAAGACAGTAAAAATATCCGGTGAAGAAGTCATGTTGAAAAACAAGTCATATTATAAAACTTCAACCGGTGATGAAGCTGGGGCAGCAGCTAAAAAAGGTCTTATTACAAGCACGAATAAAGGGAAAGCTTATTTTATAAGCTGGTCAATGGATGTAAAATTTGAAGAGGAAAATATTGTTCGCCATTTGGATACTACAACGCACAATCATGGAAGTATACCTGCCAATGGAAGCGCACCTTTTCCAAATTTGGATACTATGACAGTTGATAGCAAATCTTGTAATGAAATATTTAAGAAAGAACACATAAATGTACATCGTCATGGAAGTAAAAAATGCCCAGACGGTTATGAATCAGACCATATTTTGCAAAACGCATGTTTTGAAAATAGTCGTGGAACGGGAGGAATAACCGCTTGCCCAAAATATAATGTTAATGATGCGCCATGTATTTGTTTAAAGGGGAAGAGTACAGAAACAGGATCTCAGCATTTTAAGAAGACCCAATCTCAAGTTAATATGCAAAAAAAATGGAAGGGCAAGAATAAACCTTATAAAAAGACCGTAAAATATAAGGAAGTAAGAGACCAAAATCTAAAAGCTGTTTCAGATTCACGATCAACAAAACCAAGTCCAGCGGCACAGGAATGTCTAGCAAAAGTTGTGGATCATTATTTCAAAGATTACTTAGGTCTGGACGATGACACTCCTGTGCGTAGACCTCGAAGTGGTAAATTCCGAAGACCTCCAGGTACTCCTAAGTGACATTTTATTGCAAGCAAAAATATCAACAAAATTCTTTAATTAATATCTTAAGGATTTAATGATGAACTTAAAAAATCAGGATAACGAAGAAAGTGAATGGACTTGGACAGTTGCTCCTGCCATACCACTAGCTGATGGCCGAATATTTGTAAAATTACTAGCATATGATGGCGAATTTCCTGTCTCATATGTATATGAGCATCCTTCAGTTACTAAACAAGGTAAGCTAATTTATGAAGTTGATTTATGGTTAGCTGATATGTGGTTAAGTAATGATGAAACACTTTATGTTTCGGCTGAAGAAGGTGAAATACATACATACAAAAATGGAAATTGGGCTGTTACACAAACACCTGAAGATTCTATATTAAGTTCTATTTGGGGTGTAGACAGTGAGCATATCTTTACTTCTGGTGAGGGAATTATCCTGCGTAAGGAAGGTAATACATGGGTTTATACTACCAAAGATCAAAAAACCTACATCGATTGTGTAAGGGGAAAATCCTTAAATAACATATATGCTGTTGGCAGGGGTGGATTAATACTTCATTTTGATGGGGCTTTTTGGAATCGTTGTGATTCTCCTACTAATGTTAACCTGAATTCTGTTTGTTCAAACAATGGAAATGAGTTCTATGTAGTTGGTGCAGAAGGCATCGTTCTAATTGGCAATCAGAACCAATGGAAGGTACTCAATTTTGGTGACATTGATTTTGTAGATGTAGTTGAATATCGTGGAAAAATTTATATTGCTGGTCTTGAAAAAGGACTCTTTTGTTTAGATGGTGAAAATTTGATTCTTGTAAAAAAAGAAATTCATGCCGTAAGGTTAGTTTCTCAAAATAATTATTTATGTGTATCAGGTGATTTAAGTTTTTATAGATTTGATGGCAGTGACTGGGAAAGTTATACCTATCATATTGGGTAACCCGTAAGTCGGAACTCGTTCACTGGTTCCGAATGTTTTTTGATGATCATGCTCCTCAGCATTTTCATGTTGAATATGCTGAATTTAAAGCCGTTATTGATATTAAAAAACTGGAATTGATTGAAGGTTCATTGCCGCGTCGAGCGCAAGAGTTGGCGCTAGATTGGGCGGAACTTCATCAGGCAGAATTATTAGAGGATTGGAACTTGTGTGCGGCAAGACAACAACCTAAGAAAATCCTACCATTGAAGTAGGGGATTGTATGTATTGGGATGTTGTCAAGGTTGTGCCCGAATCGGATTTAAGTTTGAGCGTCTCTTTTAAAGATGGCACAACCGGTAAAGTTTTATTTGAAAAAACGCACTTAACAGGCGTGTTCAGTTTATTAAAGGATCCCGCGTATTTCCGTCAGGTATCGATTGATAATGGCGTTGTGGTATGGCCTGACGATATTGACTTGGCACCGGATGCCATGTATCGGGAAATTAAGCGATGCGGTAAATGGGTGTTAAATTGACCCCAGCCTTTGGGTAGTGATCTTGTCAGATGCGTCAAAAGTAACGGCCTTACGTCGGATAGTTTGTAGGTCGGAACCATTTACGGGTTTCGACGGATGTTAGCGAAGGTATTGTGGCTATAAATGAAATTTGAATGGGATGCAGAGAAAGCTCTAAAAAACAAGGAAAAGCATAACGTCAGTTTTGATGAAGCCCAAACGGTCTTTGATGATTCATTAGCGACAATTTTTAATGACGAATGGAATTCAGTTGGGGAACATAGAGAATTAATTATTGGTCATTCAAACAAAAGGCGGCTACTAATCGTGTCTTTTACAGAACGAGACCAAGGTGTCGTCCGAATAATCAGTTCTCGACCCGCCACAACCCAAGAACGGAAAAAAACATGAAAAACACACAAGATACTGAACAAGAGCTGTTACCAGAGTACAATTTCGATTATTCAAAGGCTAAAATCAACCGATTTGCTCCCAAGAAATCACCGATCACGGTAACCTTAGACGCTGATATAGCTGAAGTGTTTAAAGATTCCGAAGCAGTGAATAGAGCATTAAGGGCGATTTTATCGGTATTGCCTAACTCACGACCTTACGTCGGTTAATTTGTAACCCGAAAAACTTTGGAGCGTTAAATGGCTTATCTTGCAGTAACTGAACCAATGTCTGCTGAAGAATTTCTTGATTGGGAAGAGAGACAACTGGAAAAACACGAATTTATCCAAGGTAAAATATTCGCAATGGTAGGTGTTACGCGAAAACATGCCACTGTAGCAGGAAATTTGTTTAGATTTTTAGGAAACCACTTGAACGGTTCACCGTGTCGTGTGTACATGGCTGATATGAAGCTGAAATTGGAGACAGCCAGTGCTTTTTTTTACCCGGATGTTTTTGTGACTTGTGCGCAATCAGATCACCAAGCCGAACGCTATATGACTCAGCCACGCCTAATTGTGGAAGTGTTATCTTCATCTACCGAAGCTTATGACCGAGGCGAGAAGTTTGAGAAATACCGACAATTTTCCACGCTCGCCGAATATGTACTGATTAATCCCAGTAAGCGTAAAGTTGAGGTTTTTCGGAAGGATGCCACTGGTCACTGGGTACTGCATGAATACGGTAGCAACGATGCGGTACTTTTTACAAGTCTCGATCTGTCGATTGAAAGTGCTGTGCTGTACGAAAACGTTGAATGAAACTTAATCGGTAAGCCGTAATCGTTCACGGGTTCCGCAAATGGCTAAACTTTGTTTTAAATTGCGTGTACCCATTGCATAAGCTGGAGAATAAGCGATAATCCTTACTTAATTAAGTCAAGTAAGGAAATATATGTTGGCGCAAACTACCATGACCAGCAAAGGCCAAACCACCATCCCTAAAGAAATTAGAGATAGATTAGGTTTGCAGCCGCAAGATAAATTGAATTTCTCTTTGCTGAGTGATGGTACAGTCATTATGCGAGCAAAGAAGGGCAGTATTAAATCGGTTTATGGGATGCTGCACCAAGCAGATAGGCTCGTCATCAGTATAGAAGAAATGCAACGCCCATGATTGGTTTAGATACCAATGTATTGGTGCGTTACGTGTTACGAGACGATGTGCAGCAAGCCGAGGTGGTCGATAAACTGATTGAAAAGTGTATTGCTGAGCGTGTTTTGATTGTGATCAGTTTATTGACTATACAAGAAACAGAGTGGGTACTGCGTGCTTGCGCGAAAATTGACAAGAGTTCTATTATTGCCCTATTTAAGGCTTTACTAGAATCTGCCGATATTTTAATTGAAACAGAAGATATACTTGAAGAGGCATTATTGCATTTTGAAAACGGCAATGCGGATTTCTCTGACTGCTTGATGGTAGCGCAATACCAACACATGGCTTGTGATCATATGGTGACGTTTGATAGCAAAGCCGCAAAAATGGAAGGTGCAATTTTATTGACATGAACGGTTAGTTAACCCGTAAGTTGGAACTGTTCACGAGTTCCGATGAACGTTAACGAAAGCACTGATGTCATTTTTTGGTGCGTTCTGAAGGAATTACGTGGTTTACTGTTTGACAGTTTAACGTGAGGTTTTTTAAATAAAGGTATGCCCGTTGTTTTTCGTTACGAAGGCTATCGCTTTTTCTTTTTCTCAAACGAAGGCGACCCGCTTGAACCGTGTCATATCCACCTTAGAAAAGGAGAGGCTATTGCAAAGTTCTGGACTACCCCCGAAATAAAGCTGGCTGAATCTTATGGATTATCATCTACAGAATTACGAAAATTACACCGTGTTGTAAATGACAACAAAGCACTCATTGAAGAGAAATGGCATGAATACTTTAAAATTTAAACCTCTCGCCAAACATATTCAATTTGACGACGATATGATGTGGGTAGAATTAATTGATGGGCGTAAATTAGGTACGCCGTTGGTTTATTTTCCTCGTTTATTAAATGCGACAATGCAACAACGGCAACAATACGAAATAAGTGGTGGCGGTATTGGCTTGCATTGGGATGAATTGGATGAAGACATCAATGTCGAATATCTCTTGATGGGAATAGGTGACATGACAATCAAATTATCAACGGCAGCTTAAAAAACCTCATAATCCCTAAGTTGGAACCGTTTACAGATTCCTAATGTAGGGATATCTTGAGTGCCGGTATCGATTGAGTCATTTGTCTTCATGGGTACAGCACACTGAAGGGAGTAACAATGAATCTAAATTACATTGATTTTATACATCCCAACCATATCAATATCTTTATTGCAGCGGCACGGGAGTTTAATTGCCATATCCTAGTACGTAAAACAGGGCAAGCTGCTCTAAGTTGGGTAGGTAAACGTGGCTATACCGGCAAACGTGCCGATATGAAGGCTAAGACTGCCAATCAAAATATGGGGCGCTACCAACTGGCGGGGCTGGTCTGCTCGCCGTTTCTACACCCTGGAGCCTTTACGGGAAACCGGTTGATCTCTGCATACCAAGAATGGTCAAAATGTCAGCACTTAATCACAGTGCCTCCTAACGCGATGGGGTTCGATGATCAACGGCAGCCTCGTGGTTGTCGCACACCTTATCTACTACAAACAAATTCTGACCATAAACATTACGGATGCGTGGCTTTGGTGGACATGGGCTTGCTAATACCAAGGTATATACACGGTGATTATGATTTGTATGCCATTATTCCAGCAGGTAAGGCCTTTGATCCAAACGCCCTTAACCCTCTGACCTCCAAATTAGGTTCAACTATGCGGCCAAGCTCAATGGGTTTACAGGCGTACGAACGTCTGTTTGTAGACAACAAAGAAAGTCAATTATCTTTCCGCGTGGCAACCTATATCAACAACCATATTGAAAGGACAAGCCCAGATTTACTGGGGGCCCTGATGGTAAATCATGGGGAACAGCTGAATTTAGGGAAATCAGGCCAGACGTTTGAACCGGTACTGGCCATTTTAGCCAAGCAGGAAAATGGTCAATGGCTGAAAATACTGGCCAACCAATTCGAACATGAACAGTTCTATCGTAACTTATGACACACTTTTTAGTCCATATCCTGATGTAGAGAGGTTTAATGATGTCCGATCCATCACCTGCGTTAAAAAACAAACCCCACTATAAAAATAAACCACCTAATTCACCTCGTGCTGGTTTTCGATCCCCACAGCCTCAAGGGGTAACACCTTCAACCAAACCGCCTTCTTTATCTGGATGGCCTCGGGCAATTGCGTGGAATGAATTTGATGAGCGAAATTCGCGGCCTAGTGGAGAAATGGAAGCCGCGCAAATTTCTGTTGAATTAAATCCGAATCAAGTTAGTGTTGCACAAGAAAATGGTCAATTTAAACTGGGTGCAGCTGTTTTTCAAATGGTAGTAAAAAAATCAGATTCCTGGGTTGTAAAAACGGAAAAGGATGCCACTTTGTTGGCTCATGAACAAGGCCATTTTGATCTTGCCGGACTTTGTTATCGAGATATGGTGCAAGAATTAGCCAAACTCAGAACAAGTTCCGTTAAAGAATTAGAGAAAGAAATTAAGCGTATTATGGAGCAATATGATCAAAAATCCGATACGCTATCTAAACAATACGATTCCAGTCAAGAAACTGATCATGGCCGCAATACTACCCGCCAAAAAATCTGGGAAAAACAAATCCAAACTTGCATAAATTCTGGAATGCCATTTACAGTGCCGCCATAAAAATGTTCTGCTTTTTTCAGGATAGTAATTTTATAGTGACGAATTAAAATCGATTTATTTTAAAATTTCGGTATTACCTTATGGCGACAATTCCCAGTCTTGTTATCCCCCATATTATCGACCAACACGCTGAAGAAGCCGCTTTTCTTTGGTTGTTACGGAGCAGGGCGATTCATGCGCCGCATTACAGCTTAAAAGATTTAGCCAAACTCGATAACCGCGTTGAAGCACACATTGATGGCTTAAGAATTGCCGGTGATTATGGCTGGGATGTCAGTATTGCCAACCTAGAAGCGGCCAAAGAAGCCGGTGAAGCGTTTGTGGCCGGTATTTTAGCGTTAGAAGGCAATCATATTGAGCGCATTAACGCGGTATACCAAATTGTTGAAACCACACCCGCGTTAGTCAATGGCTTGGTGTCTGCTTTTGGTTGGGTGGAGCCGCCGCTTTTGCAAGGCAAAGTTAATGGACTCTTAGTGTCCCAATCTCCGCTATGGCGGCGGGTCGGTATTGCTGTGTGTGCGATTCACCGTGTGAATCCAGGTAAGTTTTTAGAGCAGGCGATTATAGATGCAGATGTTGAATTAAGAACCAGGGCTTTAAGGGCTGCTGGAGAACTGGTGCGAGTCGATTTAAAACCCATCATTCTAGATCAGGTTAATGATTCTAATCCCACGATTAGTTTTTGGGCGGCATGGACGGCGGTATTATTAGGGGATAGGGGCAGGGCGCTACAATCCTTACAAAATCATGTGTTGCAAGCGTCTGGATTTACCATTAAGGCTTTACACATCGTTTGTCGGGTACTTGAGCCACAACAAGTGAGGGAGCTACTCAAAGTTTTAGTCACCAGCGATACTAAGTTGCGTGAAGCTATTATCGGTATTGGTGTCAGCGGCGATCCTTTGTACATGCCCTGGTTAATCAAGCAAATGGCAATACCAGAACTGGCAAAAGTTGCTGGCGAAGCGTTCAGTTTTATTAGTGGCGTTGATATTGCCTATGATGGGTTGGAAGGTGAAATGCCCGCTAATTTTACCGCCGGACCAACAGAAGAGCCTGACGATGAGAATGTGGCTATGGAGCCTGATGAAGATTTACCGTGTCCAAATTCAGCGCTGATGGAACGCTGGTGGCAGCAAAACCAGCAGCATTTCAAAGCCAATAACCGCTATTTATTGGGTAAATCGATCGACACGGTGCAGTGTCAAGCGGTGTTAAAAACCGGTAAGCAACGGCAACGCCAAGCAGCGGCTTTAGAATTGGCATTAATGCAAGCCACTGCACCCTTGTTTGAAACCAGAGCTATCGGTAAAAATCAGCAACGGCTTTTATAGTGCTTACTTCCCCAATGAGATTATCCCTGTAACCATTTAAACGGGAACCGACATGCAGGACGATAAAACCATCATAAAGAAAAACCTTTCCCAAAATGATGACGATTTGGATCGCACGGTAATATTTCAATCAGGGTTAATAGTCAGTATTACTGACGGTAATGATGGACAAACGAGCCCAGAAAAACTGTTTCCACATGGTTTTACAGTTGGGCGTGCCCAAGACAACAGCATCGCCATACAAAATGAAAAAATCAGCCGCCATCACCTCGAAGTTAAAAAAGAGCAAGGCGATTGGTGGATCTACGACCTGAATAGCGCCAACGGCATTTATCTACACGACAGACAAATCCAACACAAGGAAAGATTACATTTACCTGCTTCAGTTGCATTAGGAAAGACTGGGATCACGCTCAAAATCCAATCAACCCATCAAGTTGACAACGAACAAACCCAAATAGTTAAAAGCATTACAACCACAACCTCAATCCCTCCGGGATTCCACGCCGAAAGTCCGCAAGGCAATTTATCCAAAGAAGCCATCAAGCAACGCCTCCTATCTAAAGACGAAGCAACAGATGCGGGTGATTTTACCCGCATGGTGCGGATTGTGATTAATGAAGATCGTGTGCATCGGAGTAAAAATTACAAAAAATCAATTTCAGTTTTAGGCATTTTATTTTTGGTGTCTGCGGCTCTGGTCGGTTACCAGCAAACCAAATTGACTCATGCACGCGACTTAGCGTTAGGTATGTTTTATGACATCAAAACCCTCGAAGTCAGTTTGTCACAATCGGAAATCACCTTTGAAAGAAGCGCAGAAATCTTGGATCAAACATTAAAGGCCGTTGCTAGCGATAAATTTAAAGTAGAACAAGAACGTATTCGCGCTGAGCAGCAAAAAGTTACTGAAGAACGTATCCGTTTGGCACAAGAACGTATGCACCTGAAGGATATGAAGGCTAAATATCAAGTTTATGTACAAGAGGCCGAATCTTTAAAGTTTCGTTTGCCTTTTAGCTCCAACTATGAAGAAAAACTTATTGCCAAAGTGGCCAGGGAGTTTGGTGAAAGTGAGTTGGAAGTTCCCGATGGCTTTGTTGCCGAGGTTAAGCGCTATATTAAATTTTGGCAGAGCACACCGCGCATGCGCAATGCGATAGCCGTATTGGAAAAGAACAACTATGGGCCTACTATTTTGTCGGCCTTGGACAAGGAAGGGCTACCCACACAGTTTTTGTACTTACCTATGCAAGAAAGCAGCTATAACAGTCGCGCAATTGGCCCTGAAACCCGCTACGGTATTGCCAAAGGTGCTTGGCAATTTTTAGATAGTACCGGCAAAGATTATGGATTAAAGCCAGGGCCTATGGCTAATATCCGTGTCTATGATGAACAAGACGATCGCTTTAATTTTGCTTTGGCCAGCCGCGCAGGTGCAAAATACATTAAATACATTTTTAGTACCGAGGCACAAGCATCCGGTTTATTGGTGATAGCCAGTTATAATTTCGGTGAAAACCGAGTGCGGAGCTGGGTTAAAAAAATGCCAGATAACCCTCGTGATAAAAATTTCTGGAAATTTATCCAACAATATAAAAGCAGGTTGCCCAAAGAAACCTATGATTATGTATTTTATATTTTTTCTGCTGCCGTTATTGGTGAAGACCCTAAATATTTTGGCTTTAATTTTAAATCACCAACGGCGTTAACTATGGCAAAAAGTGAATAAGACAGATTAAGAAGTAATTTAACAAATACTTGGTCAGTAAAAAACATGACAAATGATGATGTAACCCTAATTGAAGCGCCGAAAATTCCTAAAGGTATTGAGCCAGGTTGTTTACTGTTAAATACTTATGTTGTTGAAAGCAATCTTGGTGAGGGCGGAATGGCGATCACGTATCTGACCCACCACAAGGAACTGAGTAATACCAAACACGTTATCAAAGTCATCAAAACCCATTTATCTACGGATATTGCTTCAGCATTCAGTTTGACAAATGCGGAAGCCAATACCAAAGTTATAGATTTGCTTAAACGCGAAGCCGAATCCCTGATAAGTATCAGCCATCAGGCGATTGTGGGCTACCAGGGCTTCCAAAAAGATGATATCTATGGCTATTGTTTAGTCATGGAATATGTGGAAGGACCGACATTAAAGCAATTATTAGAGTTGTTATTTTAAATAAATCAATATAAAACAATATGTTATATGAATATTGATCGG
>NZ_FUKJ01000070.1 GCF_900163745.1 Crenothrix polyspora | reverse complement strand
CCATAAACACTAACGAAACTGCGGTTACAATCAACCAACGCCCAAGCTGGCGTGATACTAATTTATTGTTATTCATAGGCTTCAATGAGGATTTTGGATTCAACTGAGAAGTACAATCACGCACCGAGTACTAACAACTTTAAACAGCACTGGGGAGGTAATTTTACGCTCTACACATCCCTGCTATTGCTGTGTAAATCTCTACGGTATCCATGATTATTTTATTAAATACAATATAGCATATTATGCAAATTGTACGAGTCTTGAATCCACTCAATATGTCCGTTACCTTAAAAAAACGAAATCTTCTGGAACGGGCGCGAGATGATTGGGGAGTTTGACACCATTTTTCTGGGCAATAACAAAGCCGACTTTGCCAAAGGTTGGGTAGTCTATCCAGGCTTCGAGAAATTTTTTGGTTAATATGGTTCGATTGCCCCACGCAGGATCAGCCAATAGCACTCTGTTTCCCATACTGCCTCGAAAAACGACAAAATGATTGTAATCATTCACTTTTATGGGAATCATGAGCGGTGCATATTGCGCTAAATCGGCAAATTCCATCTTGCCCAAGCCGATGCCCTCGTAACCACGCTGATCGGCAAAACGCTTGAGATCCAGTAATGAAAATCCCTCTTTAATCTGTATGAGTTCAGGGTGTTCAATATATTCTTTACGTTTGATTAAGGTCGCTGCAATTTCTTTTTCCGGAGTCGGGTCTTGCAGTTGGTATGTTAACAATGTGGATAACGCCGCAGCACCGCAACTTAAATCCCATTTTTGTACCACTACGCGGTCACGGCGCATTTCCAGCAGCGATTTAACAATGCGGCTTTCGTTGGCTTGTGCTGCGCTTAAAAAAAACGTGCAGAGTACGACACTGAGTAATGCTAGGTGGGAAAGCGTGCAGATTTTCATCCTACACATGCCAAGCGATTGGGTTTCGGATTTAATAATAGCCAACACATTCATAGATCCCGCCTTGGACAAGCATTGCTGCCGGTGTAGATTTGAGCAAAGGCCCTGTAGCGGTTTACGTTGCAGAGCCTATGTCCTCAGATATTATCGAACCATTTGTGGCCAATAATTTTAGGTATTTCTAATTAGCAAAAGGAGCAACTAACTGCCGAAGAAGAGACTGCGCCAATGAACGCACTAGAACTACTATATGCGGAAGAACTTGTGCCCCACCAACTAACAGTAGTAGTAGTGTCGGAATAGGTAGAAGGAAACAGACCAACCGCAAAACTACCAGCAGAAGCATAAGTAAGGGCACCCGCAGATACGCCATCCAATTGAGCTGTTGTCAATTGTACAGGAGCAGCACTAGCAGTGCTAGCAGCAACAGTTAAAATGGCAGCTGAAACGATAGAAAGTAAAGTTTTCATGATAATCTCCAAAATGAAATTAAAAGTTAGACGGATATCCCTTACGTTGAGGGGGCTTTGCTATAATCAATCCGCTTTTGCCGCTGCGTAAGTTCGTTTGCCGTCGGGTAAAACAATAAGCCTATTTATTTTTTGAAACAATTCACAATTAGTTCAGTAAACCAAAGGCGTAGCTCAAAAAATACCCAACGAAAGGTGTAGATGCCTGAATATTTACCTCAAATAGCCATTATGCCTTAAGGGATTTTATTGTTTTTGTGGGGATACAAAATGGGACGATGAATGGCATTAACTTACAAGGCTTTCTATTACTCGGTGTTCAAGTTTTTTTAGCTTGACTGTAGCGAACCCAGATAAATCAAGGTGGTTACGCCAATGGAATCATATGTCACATGACGGTAGATATGGCTACGAGCCCTGATTTAGCGGGGTTTTCCAAAATCAAGAATTAAAAACTTGAACACCGAGTATTATGTTTAGGTAAACCACATGAAATCCATGAAATAACTTGAGGAAATACTTACTGTAAGTACGAACTTACCCGTATTGGTACCCTGTGGGTACAATGCCAATAAATTCGCACCTACAGCCCTAAGGTGATAGTCGTCACAACTTATTTATCACAGATGGATTTTTAGGGAGCCTCTATGAAAGCTGTAAATGGAATTAGCGTACCTGGCTCCAATATTTGGACTTCGGCACTCGCAGTGGCGGAATCGCCTTGTGCCGAAGCTGACATACTATAATAAACTGTTCCGTCATCCTGTATGCTGATCTGAGAGGAGCTGGAAGATTGGCTGAAACTTTCTCCTTCTGTGCCGGCTGTCACGGTATCCATTTGAGTATTGGACAAGTGGATTGATTTCGCAATGGCTAACCCTGTGGCACTTATCAGAATTATGCCGGAAATCACTGAAAATAATTTCGTATTCATAAGTAAATGTCCTAAATTAAATTAAAGTATGACGATACTTTTAGCTTAACGTGTTCAGCTGCACCGGTAAAATCGGAAGAAACTCTACCTGCATACGGCTATCCTAAACACAAACCCGATGATGAAATGCTGAGACGTGGGATCATTAACCTTGATTCGTATTGATGCTAATGCATGATCCATAAGCTGAAAAAAACTGAAATACCGCCGATCACCAGCATAGACTTTTTGGGGCGGGAAACAATTCTCCCTTAGGCTTATCAACCAAAGACGTAGAGTTGCTTGTCATGCCTGTAAAGGTCATGTTTGTTTTGGGCAGCGGTACAGCTAGAGCGAATTGAATCATTCGCTCTAGGGGTGAGGTATAAAGAAACTCTCGGCCTGCAAAAATATTGGCTATCAGTTAGTAAGAAGCGGCAGTCGTTACTGAATAAGACAGTGCTCCAAGGTGTAATGATTGAGTGCCGCTGAGAGAGTAGGTTGTCGCAATAACATTTCCAGTTGCGTTACCTGAAGTGCTGGCATTTGTACCGCTACTACCAAACGACCAGGCTACTGCGTACCCACCCGTACTACCACCCGTAGTTACCACTGTGCCTACTTGTGTACTTGATGCAGGATAGTATCCAGAAGCACTTGCTGTTGCCGTGACCCAGACAGTTCCCCCCGCAGTAACAGCATCCATTTGGTTGCTGGATAAGAGCGTGGGGGCTGCGCTGGCAGCGTTTGTACCTACCATTAAAATCACACTGGCCAGGATTGAAAAGAGTTTTGTAGTCATGACATCATACTCCTAAAATTAAATTAAAAGTCTGACGATATAATTAAATCTGTTGCTACGGTTAAACTAAATTTAATTATCGCCAAGCTTAGAGTGGCTGTTTTTAAAAAAATATACAATTCACCATTGGTTGTATAAACCAAAGCAGTAATGCTGTCATGAATACTGGCTAAAAGCGGAAAAAGCTTTGACGGCTTGGATAAAAAAATGTACGGTAGGCAATCGAGCGGACTGGTTAATCCGCTCTCTATATTTTTAGGGTGAAAAATTTATTATCTTGGATACCACGATATATGAGCGGGGTTTATCGCAAGGACAACGATTGACGAAAAGGCAAATTTTGAGTTAAATGTTGAAGAGGCGCGGTTTGACTGCTGTATAATGACTATTGGGCTATCGGATGCCCCTGAGGTTGACGCTGTAGCTGTCGTGTCAGCGCCGCAACAGGCCTTTGCCGATGC
>NZ_FUKJ01000168.1 GCF_900163745.1 Crenothrix polyspora | reverse complement strand
GGCATCATAACTGTAATCAGTCTTGGTACTCGGCGTACTCACACCCAGCAACCGATTGACTGCATCGTAAGTGTAGTTTTGGTCGTAGTTCATATCGGTGTCTTTATAACCCGTGATACGACTGGCGGCATCGTAACTGAGTTGACGCGAGCGTTCGCCCAAATCGTAAGCGGTGATGCGGCCATCCAAATCGAAATCACGAATGGTTTTAACACCATTGCCAAACACCCAATCCGCCGCACTACCAAACGGCTGATAATGAATAGCACTGACTAACGATTTACCGCCACTGCTCAAGCCACTGACCAAACCATTGCTGTAAGCCAGTTGCAGCACTTTTCCAGAAGGATAGGTGATAGCTGTTAATAAACCATTGGCATCATAACCGTAGCGGGTGATGAGCTTTACTGTTCCGATAGCAAAGGTTTTGCTGCTAATACGCCCGTGGCTATCATACGTCCAACTGGTCGTCCCCGCTGGTTCCGTCATTTGGGTGAGATGGCCTTTGCCGTTGACACCTTGATCGTAAGCAAAACTGACCGTTGTATTGGTGCCATAAACCATTTTGGTCAGGCGATTCAGCACATCGTAACTGTACTTAACGGACTGGTTTTTGGCATCAACCGCACTCATTCGGTTACCGGCGCTGTCATAAGTGATTTTACTCAAGCCGGTATCGGGGCTTTTAACAGACAACGGATTGCCCAAACCATCATAACCGTATTGGGTTTGATGGTTCAGCGGATCCGTTACCGACTGGAGATTGTCATTGGTATCGTAAGCAGTTTTAGTGACTGCTCCAGCCGCATCAATACTGCTGATTAAACGGTTAAGCGCATCATAGCTCAGCTGGGTTTTGTTGCCCACCGGATCGGTAATGCCAACCAGATTATCATTGTCATCATACCCGTATAAGGTTTTTTGACCATCCGCACCAAACGTAGTCGCCAAGCGGTTGTTACTGTCAAACTTATTAATGAGGGTTTGCGTGAGGTTGTCTTTAGGGTCGTAAATATTCTGCTTAACGCGATTGCTTTCCGCATCCAGTGTGTAATCAATATGGTTACCCAATTGATCGCTGACTTTTACCAATCGGTGTGCATCGTCATAACTTAAAGCAATAAAACTGCCGTCTGGTGCGGTGATTTTGGTTATTTGCCCGACTGCATCCCGTGTATAGGTAGTTAATTCCGTACCCGCTTTTGTGGAAGTTAGCTGGCCACGGGCATCATACGTCAAGCTTGTTACCAGCCCATTGGCATCAGTAAAACTTAATGGACGGCCATTGGCATCATAGGCGGTAAACTGGGTAACTTGCCCTAGCGGGTTAGTGATAGATACCAGGTTATTTTTTTTGTCATTTCTGTCGTAAGAAAACTGAGTAATATCATTCACATCCGTGCGCGGGCCGTCTACTGTCAACACACGCCCAAATTGATAGGAATATTTCCAGGTACGGCTGATCGCGCCAGCCGTTACAGTGCGTTGCAACATATAGCCGTTAGGATCGTAACTAAAATTGGTGACTCGATTTGGTTCGGTAATCTGGGTGGGTAGATGAAAGTAGTTATGCCACGTTGTGGTAATGGTACGCGCCAACGGCGACCCACTGGCTTCTGTACGTGAGGTTTCCAGGCCACGCTCATCACGCAGGTAAGTTGTTACGTTACCGTTAAAGTCCGTTTTGCTGGCGACAAAGCCGTTGGCATCGTAAGTAAATGCTTTACCACCCAGATTTTTGAAAGCCGTACCGGTCACACTGGTGGGTTTTATCACATCAAACTGGGTAGTAAAGTTGTAGCTGTGTTGGTTGCCCCGTGCATCAGTTACCGTAGCAGTACCATCGGAGTTGTAATCAATTTTTGTTAGTTCAGCCCCGTCCCCATGTTGAGATGAGGTTGCCCGCCCTTGTGCATCGTAAGTCCAGGTAGCAAAACGCTTGCCGTTCTCGTCTATTATCCCGGTTAACGCATGGACAAACGTGGTGTTTTCATAGAGGTACTTGCGCACCGTTTTGTCAGGGTGAGTTACTGAAACCAGATTATTCGATGCGTCGTATCCATAGCTGGTAACGCCACCATCCGGCGCAGTGATGCTAGACACACGGTTATTACCATCGTAAGCAAACGTCAGTATGCCACTAAAAACTTTTGTGACAGTCCTCAGGCGATTATTGCTATCATATTTAAGCCCTGTCCCCAAGCCACCATGATAAACAGTAGTTAGGCGGCCATCCAGCGTGTATTGTTCAGTTTCATCATTACGGGTAGTTAATGACCAGCCAAGCGGTATATTTGCACCATCACCATTATGGATGATCGATAATTTATCGGTAACATCAGGATCAGCTAACCACTGCCCAGTGGCTATGCTTTTAGTAAATGTTTCTACACGGCCATCGGGTCGAATAGCCTGTACCTTACCGCTACTCGCTAAACCGCTAATCGATTGTTGCCAAGTACCACGCCAGCCAGTGCCGAATGCAGTTTCAGCACTGTTTTGGCTGTTATAAAATCGGCGCATTTCCAGGCCAGTATTTTCCGCACCAACAAAATCAGTTTCTGTTTGAAATTTATTGCCGGTTGACGCATCTATTGGGTTGCCATCGCAGGTTTTTGGGCAATCGGGATTGGGGTCTTGTCCATTGTTTTTAGGGGGTGCTGTTTTTTGTATTTTGATGCTGTGATCTTCCTTGCAATTAGCGTCACCACCATCATAATGTAGTGCGAAATCATCTAACTTCGAACTAGGTTGATCATCTGTCCAAGTATAATAAGCAACAGCTCTTTGTACGGGTTTGCCTAAGCATTGAGGGATATCGGTAATAGTACCTGTAGCTGTACCAAAACTTAACACTCCATGTTTTGGTGGATTTACTACCGTGAAACTGCCCGTGTTAATTGTTGAACAATCCGATAAATTTACACATCCCCAACGAGCAACAACAGTTTCGATTTGCGGCGGGACAACAAAATTATTCCCTAAATATTCTGCTTTTACATGGCTAATTACAAATCCCAGCATCACAAAAACAAGCAACTGGGTTATAAATTTGGATAGTTTGCCTTTTTTATCTACCAGATGTGCAGATGTTTGGACAGTGTTTTTCATCCTGTTTTCCTTGGGCTTGGTCTGTAAGGCTGTTGTGCTCGTGTGTAAAAACACAAGAGTATATTGGCTGTAAATAGCGTTATTAATGCAAAAAGGAATTGGCGTGCAGCCAATGGGATGAACTGTAATTGTAAATAAAATTATTGTCAATTTTATTTACAACAAGGCGAGTTGGTTTAGCTCGCTCAGAGACGTATTTTTCAGTCTGCTATTAATTTATTCGGGGGAATATCAGCTATGTCGTCAGATTTGAAGCAAATAAAAGCAAATGATTGTTTTTGACAATAGCTATCTCTGCCTTTGTATAGCTGAAGAGTTTACAAGTGTGTATGGAGGTATTTACTGCGATCTGGATCTAACAGACGAATAGAACAACTTCCGTGTCATAAAAACGTCCCTACGTTGAAAAGCTATTGTTCCAACCCAATAAAATCCCACACTTTTTGAGCCGGTGTTGTGTTATCAACGTCTTCGGGTGGCGCATTGGCAAAGTTTTCTTGATAAATCCGCTCTGCATCTTTGGCCAATTCGGTCATATCCAGCTTGGTATAGGCTTCTTGCATGATTTTTAACGCATAGGGAATTGCTGGTGTACGCTGGTATTTTTCAACCACTCCCGTCGCTCTGTTGGCGGCTGCAACGTAGGCTTTGCGTTTCATATAATAGCGAGCAACGTTAACTTCGTGCATGGCCAGCTTGTTTTTAAGCCCAATCATCCGGTGTTTGACATCCGGTGCGTATTTACTGTTGGGAAACCGGCGCAGTAACTCGGAAAAAATATTATAGGCTTCATTGGCACTGCCAGGATCGCGTTGCGAACCATCGGTGGGTAAATAGCGGTCAATAAAACCAATGTCGCGTTTGTAGTTCACCAAACCTTTCAGGTAATAGGCGTAATCAACGTGTGGGCTGCGCGGATTGGTTTTTATAAAGTGATCGGCAGTACTGATGGCCGCATCGTGATCGCCATTTTTGAAATACGCATAGGCAATATTCAGCTGGGTCTGGTTTGAATCAGGGCCAAACGGATAACGCGCTTCCAGTGCTTCATAAATCTTGATGGCTTTGTCGTAATTGCCACCATCCAGGGCTTTTTTAGCCATACTGCTAAATTTTGCCGCATCCCAGTCGACACAATCATCATCCTGGTTATCAGCATCTTTCCATTGGGAACATTCGTTTTTTGTCGAGTCAGAATCGCCCGGCAAAACGTGTTTAAGCGTTTCGCAGCCTTCAAGAAGTAGGCTCAAAGAAAAAATAAATAAAGTTTTTATCAAAATTAATCGCATAGTACTAACGACACGTTGTAACATTAGGGGTTTTTCGCCGAGTATAATGGCTGCAATGATGGGCTATGTGTTTTAGCGAGTATAACTTAACAATGGGTTTATCAGAAGAACTTGTTATGACAAGACTAACCGAAGAAGTGCCGTACGAATTGGCAGGGTTGCGTTTGGATCAGGCGCTGGCGGAAATGTTTGCCGATTATTCACGCAGTAAATTGCAAACCTGGATTAAATTAGGCCGCGTACAGGTCAATGACCAGGTCAAAGTATCGCCTAAAGAAAAGCTCGACGGTGGCGAGTTAATCACCCTGGACGCTGAAGCAGAAGTGGTGATTACTGCCGAACCTGAAAACATCCCGCTGGATATTATTTTTGAAGATGACAGTCTGTTGATTGTTAATAAACCTGCGGGTTTGGTGGTACATCCTGCGGTGGGCAATTGGCACGGCACGTTGCTCAATGCCTTGTTAAATTACGTGCCTGGCCTGGAAAGCCTACCCAGAGCCGGTATCGTGCATCGTATTGACAAAGATACCAGCGGTTTATTGATGGTCGCCAAAACCTTACAAGCGCACAACAGCCTGACGCAACAATTACAAGAGCGAACCATTGTCCGCGAATATATCGCCATTTGCCGTGGCCGGATGACGGCCGGTGGCACGGTCGATGAGCCAATCGGTAGAGATCCTGCCGACCGCAAACGCTATATGGTCAGGATGTCCGGTAAAGAAGCGGTTACGCACTACCGTGTCAGCCAGCGATTTTTGCGCCATACACTCATTCGGGTGAAGCTGGAAACAGGCCGTACCCATCAAATTAGGGTACACATGGCACATGTTCGTTTTCCATTATTGGGAGATCAAGTGTATAGCGGGCGTTTTCAAATGCCGCCCAGTTGCACCGAACGCTTTGCTAGCACCTTACGCAGCTTTAAACGCCAGGCCTTACATGCCGCAAAACTAGGCTTAAAACACCCGGTTACTGAAGAATATCTGGAATGGGAACAACCGTTACCTGCCGATATGATCGATTTATTAGAAGCCTTGGCCGAAAATGACAATCAATAACCCCTGGTTAGTACCCGATTGGCCAGCGCCAGCCAACATCCATGCGGTTACAACATTACGCACTGGTGGAGTAAGCACAGGCTGCTATGCCAGCTTAAATCCTGCCACGCATGTAGGGGATGATCTTAACCTGGTCGCGCAAAACCGGAAAATCATTCGGGAATCTCTAGCCTTACCCGCAGAACCAGTCTGGTTGCAGCAGGTACACAGCAATATTGCTGTTGATGCGGCCAAGGTTGAACCACTCCAGCAGGCCGATGCCAGCTATAGCTATGCCGCCAATGTGGTCTGCACCGTGATGACGGCGGATTGCTTGCCGTTACTGGTATGTGCCGAGGACGGTAGCTGTGTGGCAGCGATTCATGCCGGCTGGCGGGGATTATTGGACGGTATTATTACCAACACGATAACCGCTATGCACAGTGATAATCTGCTGGTCTGGTTAGGCCCTGCCATAGGTCCTGGTTGTTTTGAAGTCGGTGCTGAAGTGCGTGCCGCTTTTATAAAAAAATCTGTGGTGTTTACCGGTGCTTTTACGCAGCAAGGCGAGTGCTGGTTAGCCGATATTTACCACTTGGCCTGTGTTGAATTAAGCGTTTTGGGTATTGAGAAGATTTATGGTGGCAATTTTTGTACCGTCACCGAGCATGAACGTTTTTATTCCTATCGACGAGATAAAGAAACCGGACGCATGGCTAGCCTGATTTGGAGAACATAACGCCGTGCATTTACTGGTTTTAATTATTATTTTTACCGCGATTGGCGGTGTGTTAAGCGTGATGGCGGCTGCGGTTTTTTTATTGTTGCCTGAGCAACGCAGAGATGCACTCTTGCCACACGGCATTAGTTTTGCGATTGGCGCGTTACTGGCGGTGGCGTTTTGGGGACTGATTCCAGAAGTATTTACCGATGCTAAGCCCGAACAGTTTCAGTCTTTATCGGGGACGATATTGGCGGGGATTTTGGGCTTTTTCGTGCTGGAAAAATTGCTGATCTGGCGGCATTGCCATTATGGTGAACACTGCGAGGCACACGGTGATGAGGTTGAGCATGATCATCATGCCGACCATAACCACGGCCATCATGGTCACGGCGCTAAATCGGCTGGTTCATTGATTATTGTCGGTGACAGTATTCATAACTTTGTCGATGGCGTATTGATTGCCGCCGCATTTTTGACCGATGTGCAGTTGGGTATTGTCACCAGTCTTGCGGTTGCAGCGCATGAAATCCCACAGGAAGTCGGTGATTTTGCGATTTTGTTACACAGCGGCTATTCCAATGCCAAAGCGCTTTTTTACAACATATTAGCCAGTCTATCGACAGTTTTAGGCGGCGTGCTGGCGTATTTCTGTTTGGCTGATTTGCACGATAAATTACCCTATCTGTTAGCTTTGGCGGCATCCAGTTTTATTTATATTGCGGTGGCTGATTTAATCCCATCGTTGCATAAAAAAACCGATATGAAGACCTCGTTGCAACAGATTGTATTGATTGCGGCAGGGGTATTGTTGATTTGTACTTTACATGGGATTGTTCACGGCAAGTAGGCTATATGGTTTATTATTTAGGTTTTCGGTAAATAGATTGCGTCACTGAAAATGCAATACTGCCGGCTACACAGTGAGATTATCGCCATGATTAACTATGAACAGGATTTTTACGGCTGGACACAGGAACAAGCCGCCTTATTAAAATCAGGGCGATTGCATGATCTGGACATCGCTAATCTGATAGAGGAGGTAGAGTCTATGGGTAGGTCAGAAAAGCGGGAGTTAGAAAACCGATTGGTTATTCTTCTGCAACATCTTTTGAAATGGCGTTTTCAGCCGGTTAGACGCGGTAAAAGTTGGGAGTTGACGATTAAAGCGCAACGAATAGATTTTTTTAAGGTTTTGCGAGATAACCCAGGCCTAAAACCCCGCTTAGAGCAATGTTTAATTGACGCTTATCAATCAGCCATTATTAGAGCCGCACAAGAAACAGGGCTTAATGAAAGTGATTTCCCTGTTGTGTGTCCCTGGAGTTTTGAGCAGATTACCGATAACAGTTTTTATCCGGATTAGTCAGCAAACGGCACTTACACTATATAAGCCTTGCTGCATTTATGTTCTGAGAAATCCCAGCCCAATACACTACGCATTGAACTTAAACGGGGTCATTAATGAGTGAAATAAACCCACAAGAATTACAAGACCTTGCCACGAGTTATCAGACGCTGATTGCGTCACGGCAAACTCTATTACTTTCGACGGCTTCAGCAAGTGGTGTTCCTGACATTAGCTATGCACCTTTTGTGCGTGACCACGCCGGAGTCTTTTATCTCTATGTCAGTAAGATGGCCTGCCACACCACTAATCTGCTAAATAACCCGCAAGCTTCAATATTGTTTATACGTTCGGAATCTGAATCCCGTAACCTTTTTGCACGGGAGCGGGCGGTATTAAATTGTAGTGTCCAGGAAATAAGCCGTAATGATGCAATCTACCCAGACAGGCTACAAGCGTTGCAGGAAAAGTTTGGTGAAGTTGTTAGCGTATTGCGCTCATTATCAGATTTCCATTTGTTTGCCTTGCGTCCGGAGAATGGGCGATACGTTATTGGTTTTGGTCGAGCTTTTGCCATTAATGTGCAAGATGGCACTCTGCTTCATATTTAACGCGAAACAGGTTAGGGGATCAATAACCCCAACAAACATATTTGCTGTTGAGGTTCACTAGATCCGTCTTACAATCACTTACAGCATTTTCAGCGTCGATTAGCTATTCTACGGAGTACAAACCTAGGTTTGTACTCCGCTGCTAAAAATTAATGTTATCAACTTAATTTGAAAACACTGTCATGTGGGTGACTTTGATTTAAGTGACGACATCAGCCCCAGCTCTACCCGTACGTTTTTTAATTTCACAAAACTGTTCAGCCAATTCAGCCAGCTTGGCCAAAGCCACTTGTGCATCCTGGTTATGCAAAGATGAATCAGGCTCAAATTTTTCCAGATAGATTCTTAAGGTAGCACCGACTGTACCGGTACCGGACAGACGAAAAACAATACGTGAACCGTTTTCAAAACCAATCCGAATACCTTGATTTTTGCTAATGCTGTTATCTACCGAATCTTCGTAACTGAATTCATCAGCATATTTAACGGCATAATCACCAAATGATTGTCCCGCCAAAGTCGGCAATAGCTTTCTGAGGTGGGTAATCAGCTCATTGGCGATACCCGATTCAACAGCTTCATAATCGTGGCGGCAATAAATGTTTCTGCCAAATATACGCCAATGCTCATGGACAATATCGGCAACTGACTGATGCTTGGCGGCAATCAAATTCAGCCAAAACAAGACCGCCCACAAACCATCTTTTTCGCGGATATGGTCTGAACCTGTACCAAAGCTTTCTTCGCCACACAAGGTAATTTTGCCGGCATCCAGTAAATTGCCGAAAAACTTCCAGCCCGTAGGCGTTTCGTAACACGGAATATTCAACCGCGCCGCTACTCTATCTACCGCTTGACTGGTCGGCATGGAACGGGCAACACCGCTAAGCCCCTTGGCGTAAGCCGGAATTAACTGCGCGTTGGCCGCCATAATCGCCAAACTGTCGCTGGGGGTGACAAAAATATTGTTGCCGGTAATCATGTTGCGATCACCGTCGCCATCAGAGGCGGCACCAAATGTAGGTGCTAAGCTGCTGAACATGACCTCGGCAAGCTCGTGTGCGTGTGCCAAGTTGGGATCAGGATGGTGGCCGCCAAAATCTTCCAAAGGGACGGCGTTAATCAGCGATTCGGGGCTTGCGCCTAGCATATCAACCAGTATTCTTTTAGCGTAAGGCCCAGTGATGGCGTGCATGGCATCGAATAGCAAGGTGATATAGCCGGAACTGATGCTATTTTTTAATAAGCCGAAATCGAAAATCGATTCCATCAATTCCGCATAATCGCTGACCGGATCGATAACAGTAATGCTGACATTGTTGACAGTTTGGCTGCCGATACGGTCTAAGTCGATGTCGGCCATATCCAAAGTTTTATAACTAGCAATGGATTGGCTTCTTTTATAGAATTCGTCCGTATATTTTTCTGGCGCAGGGCCGCCGTTGCTGACATTGTACTTAATACCGAAGTCTTCATCAGGGCCACCAGGGTTGTGGCTGGCCGAAAGCACCAGACCGCCATAAGCGTTATTCTTACGAATAATATGTGATGCGGCAGGGGTAGACAACAGTCCGCCTTGGCCTATAATTAGTTCGCCGAAACCGTTGGCAATAGCGATTTGGATAATGATCTGAATTGCCTGTCGGTTAAAGTAGCGACCATCACCACCCAAGACCAGGGTTTTTCCGTTGATATCTTCCAATGAGTCGAAAATGGATTGGACAAAATTTTCCAGATAACCGGGTTTTTGGAATGTTTTGACTTTTTTTCGAAGTCCAGATGTACCAGGATTTTGGTCATCGTAGGGTTGAGTTGTAATTATTTTTACTTGCATGCTCTGTCCTTGTTGTAGTGATGAGTAATGGTGGAATAAAATACACCAAAACCTTTAACGAGTGTATAGGATTTATGTTACGCATTTTTGTATTGTTGTTTTGTGGCTTTTTTTCTTTTAATAGTGTCGCGGATAGTGATATTTGGCTGTTAGTGGATACCGCTGCCAGAAAGATTGAAATAAAAAAAGGTGAACGAACACTCGAAACATTGTATAAAATCGCCATAGGTAGGGGCGGTGCGGGGCATAAGACGCACCGTGGCGATAATATTACCCCGATGGGGAGCTATAAAATAGGCTGGATTGGCGAAAAAAGCATGTTTCGACGTTTTTTTGGCCTGACTTACCCTTCTGTGGACGATGCGCGGGATGCCTTGCGTAAAGGTATTATTAATCAATTTACCTATGACCGTATTGCCGATGCACAGTCATACAACGGCGTGCCACCGCAAAATACGCCATTAGGTGGGCAAGTCGGCATTCATGGACTTGGAACGGCAGATCCCAAGGTTCATGAAATATTTGACTGGACACACGGTTGTATTGCTCTGACCAATGCTCAGATTGACCAATTGTATGAATGGATAGATACCGGTACCGTAGTAAAGATAAAATAAAGCTGGAAAATCTAAAAAACAATGCTAAAATTATAACAGTATGGCTTTTTTGTAATAAACTTCAGAAATAAGGAAAACACATGAAAAAATTAGTAAAACTATCTATGATCGCTTTAGCTTCTAGCTTAGTTGTTGGTTGTGCCACTAACTCAGATATCGAAAATCTGCAATCACAAATTGACGGCTTGAAAACTTCTGTAACTCAAGCATCTTCTGATGCTGCTAGCGCACAAGCTGCTGCTTCTGAAGCAAAAGACGCTGCTAACCGTGCTGCATCAGCTTCTGAAGAAGCTAACCGCAAGCTGGACAAAATGTTCGAACACACAATGCGTAAATAATACGTACTTTTTGTTCGTAGAACAAAAAAGCCCGGCAGCTCTGCTCCGGGCTTTTTTTATGGGCAACTCATCTTGAGTGCTTGCTGTTACCGTTTACACTGTTCTTGTTTTGCGATATTTGGGTACAAACTGAGCTTGCGAAATCCACTTTTCATAGCTTGCATGCCCGTATTTCGCTGTACTTCTTCATACGGGCTATTACGGCTGTTCTCGTTACGCCTTGTTTTCCCCGCCAAATAGCTCTAACAAACGCGGCAGAAAATTAGCCAGTTCCGCAGACATAATAGAAAAGTCAGTATCGAATTTCGCGGCGGCATCGTCAGAATTGCTGTCTGCAACCTGATCCTGAATCAAATCCAGAAAACGCAAGCGTTTGATAGATAAAATATCGTCAATCACAAACGAAATGCGTTCATCCCAGCTGATGGCCAGCTTAATCACTTCTTTGCCGGTATCCAGATGGTTTTTGATCTCCGGCACGAACAGATTGTGGCGTTTACAACGGATACTGCCGCCTTCTTCTTCGGGTGAACGTAATTCGCATTCGTCTTCTATGTTAATGTCATCAGGAAACTGTTCGGTAGTCAGCCATTCAGTCATCACTGTGGTAGGTTTATTGATGGTGTTGAGTGGCACAGCGGGTAACGACCCTAGGCATTTACGCAACAGGCTGAGTAAATCTTCGGCTTTTTTGGCGGACGCGCTATCAACCACTAACCAGCCGCCTTTGGGATCAATGTAAGCATAGGTATTGTTGGAGAAGGTGAAGGCTTTCGGTAACAATTCAAAAATCAGCTCATCTTTGATTTCAGTGCGCTCTTTTTTGGACAGTTTACGGCCGTCTTTTTCTTCTGTTTCAGCAATTTTTTCTGCCGTCATTTCATTAATGACCGAAGAGGGTAACACACGCTCTTCTTTTTTGGCACATAGCATCATAAAACCGTTAGTGCTGTGCAGCAACTGTTGTGCCGATTTACCTAATGGTGCAGTCCAACCCATAGCGGCGACTTCATGCGGTCCACAGGGACGAAACGCCAGGGCTTCAAGTTTTTGTTCCAGTTCTTCAGGGGATAGGGTGAAAGCTTCAGTAAGCCGAAAAACGCTAAGATTTTTAAACCACATGGTGTGTTGATACTCTCTGAAATAAGGGTTGGCTATTATCGCAAATTTAGCCGGACTAGCCGGAAGTAAATTTGCTTATCATAACTATAGCAAAACTTATAAATAACAACGTGTTTTATGGTCTATGGTAAAGTAGATTCTATTTTAAGGTAGGTGATGTCCATGTGGCAAAATGTGCTGTTGGGCGCAATAGCGTTGTTGATGATTTTTTGGGCGGGGCCTGGTATTAAACAATCGATAGCACGTAGTAAACAGGCCAAATCCGATTGGCCTGCGCTGCTATTGCCCTTGGCGCTGGTGATATTATTTGTGGTTTTTTTGGTTGCGATGGTTTGAAGAGATGATGGAACAAGAGTACCTGTACGAAGAGCAAGAAGATGAAGTGGAATACTATGCAGTTCGTCCTAATAAAACGCTCATTAAAAAAGAAATTGGAGTGCTTTTTAAGTTGGCTGAGGAGATGTCTGTCTTGTCTGCGGCGCATTTGAAAAGTTTGGAACTGCCAGAGAAGATTCATAAAGCCGTGGTTGAAGTGTCGGTAATGAAACTGAATGGCGCACGCAAACGCCTGTTAAAGTTTATTGCCGGCCAATTGCACAAAATGGATGTCGATCCTATTTTAGAACGCTTGGCGCGAATTAAGACCCAAAGTGCGCATGTGGTGAGAGAGCATCATGTTACCGAGCGTTGGCGTGATCGATTGATTAGCGAAGGCAATGATGCGTTGACTGAGTTGATGGATGAACATCCGCAAGCGGATCGGCAAAAACTGCGGCATCTGGTACGCAATGCCCAAAAAGAAGCCGAGCTTGCTGCGCCACCGAAATCATCGCGATTGATATACCAATATCTGAAAGCCTTGTTCAGCGCCTCAGAAGATGAAGCAAACGACGAGGCTGAGTATGACGAATTTGAAGAGAAGGATGAAGAAGTGGATGATTGACTTCATACGTAGCAACACCTTCGCCAAACTTATAAGGTAAGGGGCTTTAGTGGCCATTGACAAATAGCTGG
>NZ_FUKJ01000013.1 GCF_900163745.1 Crenothrix polyspora | reverse complement strand
AGAATTCCACACCTATATTGCCAATAACCAAGCGTTCATCACCAACTACGGTGAGCGCTACCGCCAGGGTGACCGGATCAGTTCAGGCTTTGTCGAGTCCGCTGTAAACTACGTCTTGGCCAAGCGTTTTTGCAAACGACAACAAATGCAATGGAGCCCGAAGGGTGCCCATTTACTTTTGCAGATGCGAACCAGGGTACTCAACGGCGAATTGGAACAAACGTTTCAGGAGTGGTATCCCGGATTTCGGGTGGGGAACGATGAGGAACTAAAAAAAGCGGCGTAGCCTCCCCCGGTTTTGCATGCTCCCCATAAACGCAAGGCCTGAATCCAGTGCATGTTTCCGATCCAGAACCTTACCGTTAAGTATCACCGGAATCGGAAAACCACGCGCCACGTTTTGCAGGATGCTGTCGATCCGTTCCAGTTCCAATTCAACCCCAGTTAAAGTAATCACGGTAACCCCATCCCAATCCAAGACTGGTTTTACGGTGACCGGTTTGAAGGATAAAATATCCGCCGTCGCACAACACAGGCTGCCGCTTTTGCTGACAACCGTGATGTGGCTACACGCAAACAGCGCAGATAAAAACCCCACGCCAAACGGGTGCTCATTGGCCATCACCTCAGCATCCCAACCGGATTCGGCAACGGTCAATAAGGTTTCAATGGAATCAATCCCACAGCCGTCATCAGTCACCCGAAGGATTTGGGTTTCGGGGGCAAATTCAAAAACAACCTGCGTTGCCTTGGCACGACGAGCATTTTGCATGAGCTCACTTAACACGTTCGTCTTATTGGTGAAACTGTATTTCAAGCTATTCACCAACTTGGCTTGGTTCACTTTCATCGCTATTTTGTTCATGGGTTTAATCTCCAGATTTTAAAAATAATACCGGGAGACAAAACAGTCCCGCAGGGATGTTTGTTCCCGGCGGGTAGTAAAAAGCGTGTCAACCCCACAGTTTATTCAATCACTGCGAGGTTAATGCACTGGGTAAAAAAGCCCCTGACATGTCAGAGGCTAAACAGGTAAAAGTGTGGTGCAACTAAAAAATCAATATTCGCCGGGTAACAGCAAAATATCGCCGGTCAGGTAAAACTTCCAGATACCGGCCTGAAGGTCGGTGTAAGTGATGTGGCTGGTTTTGATAACTCGGCCATTGCCATCATCGACGACACAATCGGCCTTATTGTCTTTGACAGTCATGTTGATCACCAAAAACGCCTCTTGTTTCAATAGTTGCCAAGTGTCAGTAGCAATCAGATCCAGCAACCAATAAGCGCCTTGTTCCCCGCCATTTTCAGCAAAGAACTTAACGCCGTCGGTATAAAGCATTTTCCTGTTAAGGCCATGCCGATACCAATTTTCGGAGCCGGTGTACTGGCGCAGTTCATGGGTTAATTGCTCAGATGTTAAACGTCTGGGCTGTTTTTCGTCATCATCAAGGGCGGGGTTTGATCCAGCGCCTTGGGGAGTTGAAAGAATTTCGGTAGTCAGTTCAGTTGTCATGGTGTTGCTCCAAGGGTTAAAAACTGGGCAACACAAACCACCTAATGGGGATTGGTTAGCCCCATTAGGTCAAAGTTAAATAAAAAGCAAAGTAAAAGGCACCTGCAACGATTCCCACGGGAACCGGCTATCGGCAGTGCAGGCTCGCGATAGCAAAGGGTGTTACTGAAGTCGCAGTAACTACGGATAAAGCCGGTTGCATCACAAAGAAGATTTTGCCAATACCGGTGTGGTCAACACCGGCACTCGAAAAAGCCCCTAAATAACAGGGACTCAGGTTAAATTTAAAGCTTTAGTCGGCTAACGGGTCAATCAGGGTCAGTCCTGCAATCCATTGAAAATCACGCGTGTTATGGGTTACCAATGGCAACTGATGGACCAAGGCTGTGGCGGCAATAATGGCATCCCCCAATCCCATGGATCGTTGCCGACGTAAACGAATAGCGTGGTCAATAATGTCCGATGAAATGGCAATAACATTTAGCGCCTCGAAAAACAGGGCAAACCGCTCAAACTCGGCATCGGAATTTCGCCAATAACCCATAACTTCTAAGCGTGTCACGTTAGATGCTGAAAAGTTACCTTGCAGTAAAAAACTTTCCAGAGCTGATTCACGGTATTTAGGATCAAAAGCGTAAATCACAATATTGCTGTCCAGTATCATCAATTCTCCTCACGCCCTGGCAACACAAGGTCTTGACGTTGCTCGCGTTGCCATTCCAATGGGTCACCAAATTTTTCTGTAATACTTGCCATTAACTCGGATGATGTACCCCGTAAAATACTGACCAATTTCGCGCCATTGTTGTGTGTTTCCAACGGGGATGATTCTTCTAATTCATGCGTATCATCAGTAACCAACACAACCCTAACACGCTTAAACTTGGGGACTTCACCCAACCATTGAATGTGACCATGATCGTAAATAGCTTCATAACTTTTTAACATTGATTTTGCTCCAAAGTAAAATAACTGTGCTTAATTTAATGGCCTAATCATAATCCCTGCCCTCCTTATTGCAAAACAAAAACCGGCAGCCACCCCGATGAAAACAATCCAGCACTGCTTCAGCCAGCGTTTGGGCATCAAGCGCCATCAGTTTTTTTAATGCCTCATCATTGTTCAATTGGGACAAATAAACCTCCGACAACACCGTACTGAGGGTGTCGGGCAGTAAAAA